>JAFGVO010000397.1 GCA_016937935.1 Deltaproteobacteria bacterium
ATACCCTTGATGAATTTGCAGACTTAATTATCGAGTCCGGTCTTAATGTGCGATTTGGGGGAATGGCAGTTGCCAGTGAAAATATGACACTGCCTCTTCTTAAAAAATTAAAAAAAGCAGGATGCAATGAACTCTCTTTTGGAGTTGAGACCGGAAGTCAGGATGTTCTGAATATGATGAATAAACATCTTCACACTCCACAGTCCGCTTCAAGAGTTCTAAAGGATTCTAAAGAGGCAGGCATTGAAAATACTGTTTTTATTATTGTTGGATTTCCAGGTGAAAAAGAGCGTCATTTTTATGAGACCCTGCATTTTGTAAGAGAAAATTTTGAAAATATTGACAGACTAATGGTAAACAGACAGCTCATTCTGGAGGGTTCAAGGATATTTAAGAAACCTGCAAATTACGGTATTGCAGAAGGTGTTGATTCTAATAATTCCTTTTTTACTGTTGATGGATTAAATGATTCAAAAATCAGACAGGAACGCTGGAACACACTGTATCTTCTCTTTGTAGAAAAAATGACACTCATTGAAACTCCTTCAATAACAGGGGAGAACCCCGTACTGCGTCTTGCCCTTGAAAATAAAAATTTAAAATTGAAAGTTGAACAGATTAAAGGTTTGCAGGAGGAGATCAAGGTAAGAAACTCAGCTTCTAAAAACAGAGACGGTTCTGCTCCTATACTTTCACTTTGGAAAAACGGCATTAATAAAATGTGGAAGTTCAACAATCAGATAAATCAGGTTGGTGTAAATGAATATGTTGCAACCAATAGAGATCCCTTTATGATTGCTCCACAGATTGATGCGGCTCCTGGTCAGCCTAAATTTATTAAATTATCTTTAAAACATGAATTTGAACAGCCCGTAAGTTCTCAGGTTTTCTGGAGAGTACCGGGTCAGAATAGTTTTACAGAGCAAAGGAGTGTCAGATTTTCTGTCCCGGCATCGGATAATCATGAAGGATTTGAAACAGTATATATTGATATTCGCAAATATATGGATGAGGCATTAAAGGGTGAACCGATTATTCAGCTGCGCCTCGATCCCCTTGAGCAGTCAGGCAAATTTATGATTAATGATATTGTTCTTTTCTAAGAGCAATTGATATTGTTCTTTTCTAAGAGCAATTGATATTGTTCTTTTCTAAGAGCATATTAACAGAAAATCTGACAGGAAAAACATGTCATCTGAAAATATTGCAGAAAAAAAACTGGCTAATATTGAGAAATATAAGGCTCAAAGATTATTGATGAAGCAGGGCGAAGCATTGTCCAGTGTTGACTATGGACCTGTTGAACTGTTTATTGAACCCACCAAACATTGCAATATCAAGTGCAGAATGTGCTGTCATCCTGATGTTTTTGATGTTGCCCGCAAACGTAAACCCAAAGGGGCTATAAATCTGGCGGACAATTATTATGAGCAGCTTGTTCCTTTGATGGATGAGGCTGTTTTTCTTTATGCAGTGGGTGTTGGAGAACCTCTTTTAACTCCTGGGATTTCTGACTTTCTTTTGACCGCCGCATCCCACGAACTGACTACGTGGATCAATACAAACGGCATGGTTTTAAATGATAAACTGTCACAAAAGCTGGCTCAGGCTCCCCTTGGGCGACTGGTTTTTAGTATCTCTGCCGGTGAAAAAGAGTTGTATGAAAAAGTTCATGAAGGTGCAAAATGGGAGAAGCTCTGGGAGGGATTTGAGGCCTATCAGAGGCAGGTTGAAAAAGCGGGATTCCTTGGGGACATCTACGTTAATTTTGTTGTTCAGAATGATAATATGGAAGAGCTTCCTCTGCTGGCAAAGAGATTAAAAAAATATTATGTGTCAGGGATAAGCATAAAACCAATTGCAGATATTGGTGGAATCAGAACTCCTGATATTTATAAAAAAAGTTATATCCCAAAAGATGATGATCAGATCATTGAGCAGACAAAGAAGATTCTTGATGACAGCGGAATTACGCTTGAACTGGATACATATACAGGGGGATGCAGAGATGATGATACAAGAAGCGGAATCTGTGTTCATCCATTCAGGACTCTGTTTGTAAATGTATTTGGGGATGTCTATCCATGTTGTTTTGCGGATATTTTTGAGCCCGAAGAACTTAAAATAGGCTCCCTGGAAAACGGTACAACAGCAGAAGAGATCTGGTACGGAGAGAAAGCTGACAAGGTAAGACAACGTATGCTTGATAAAGATTATCTGGATGGCTGTAAAAAATGTATCGCCGGAAATCTCAATGCTCTTCATAATGATCACCACGATGATGTTAATGATTTTGTTTCGCAGGTATGGAAATGGCGTTCAAAAGCAATGAAGCCTCAAATGAAAGAGTCTGCAGAAACAAGAAAAAATGAACTGGCAAAATCAGGAGGCGCTCCGTTTTCCCTCTGGCAAAACAATATAAGAGATCTATGGAATTTAAACGCCCAATTAAACAGGAATGGAGATCTACTTGTCAGCAAAGGCAATGATCCCTTTATGATAACCCCAGTGCTAGATAATAATCCAGGAGACTTAAGGTTTGTAATTCTTGAAATTGAAACAGTTAAAAAGGGAATTCATACAGGACAACTCTTTTGGAAATACTCAGACGCAGATAACTTTTCAGAAGAGTCAAGTGTCAGGTTCACATACGGCAGTCACACAGAATGCAAAAAAGAAACACTCTATTTTGACCTGACCTTCTTGTACGGCTGGGACAAAAACAGACAAATAAACATGCTAAGAATAGATCCCCTCGAATCCCCGGGAACCCTGAAAATAAACAACATACAAGTCTTTTAACTTTTTGATCCAATTTTAACATTTACACAAAATATGTTGCACTCCCTAAACTAATATATAAAATTCCAGTATTTTCATATTTTTGAGGAAATGGGGGGCATGTTAACTTTTATAAATAGCCTTGCACATCTACAACAACCAGAGTAACTTTAACCCCATGAATAATAATTGGGCAAAATTTAAGTCATTAAATCCAGATACAAAATGAAATTTATTTTTGCCAAACTTATGAAAGCATTGTCATTTTTTTTAAATTGAAAATAAAAAAATTCAGGAGATATTCGAATGACAGATAACAAACCAAGATGGATATATCGTTTTAATAATTTTCAGAGAGCCTATACATTGCTAAGAGAGGCTATGGAAGAAAAAGCTGATCATAAACTTAATTCCCTTGAGAAAGAAGGCGTTATTCAGCGTTTTGAGTATAGTATAGAACTTGCGTGGAAAACATTGAAAGATTATTTAGAATATCAGAATGTAGTATTTTCACAAGTGACGCCACGTGTTGTAATAAAGGAGGCCTTTGCCGCAAACATAATTGACGGCCAGGTCTGGATGAATGCATTGGATGCCAGAAATAAAATGTCTCATACATATGATGAGTCAAAATTTGAAGAGGTTATTGAAGATATTCAAAATAGTTATTTTCCTGCAATGGAAGAATTATATTTTAAATTTTTAAAATATGTACAAGAAGAAGGGTACAGTGAGTAAAAATATTGATCATGGATTGACAATACGACAAGTAAAGACCATTCGTCAGATTTTGTCATTGTATGCGGACGAAATAAATAGCGTCAGCCTATTCGGATCGAGAGCACAAGGCAAGTATCGCCCTAATTCCGATATTGATCTTGTTATACGAGGAGATCTTAGCGAAAAAACAGGTGATCGTTTATGGACTCTTTTTTTTGAAAGCAACCTTGTGCTGAAAGTAGATATTCTACTATATGATAAGATTAAAAAACCGGCTCTAAAGGAACATATTAACCTTGTGGAATTACCCCTGTTTACACATAAAGAACTTGAATGCTTTCAAGAAAAATATGAAGAAATATCGTAACTGTTAGCCCAATCATTAAATACTTAAATCAACTACTAATCTCTTACCTTCAAATTTGTAATCTTAAAGTTTTTAGATTTATTTGCACATTTATAAATGCGGGGTATTTATATATATATTAATAATGAGTGAATAAATTATCATTATATATAGCGTAAATGCCCTTGTGCTGAAAGTAGGAGAATTTAGATGGAAAAGTTTTCGATTTCACAGAATGTTCAATATTCAATTGATGACTGCAACTGCAGGTATTTGATGGGGTGGGCAATTCATCCTTCGGGGATAAAGAAGATTAGCATATCTGTTGAAGGGCATTATGTTGGAGACGCAGTGATTGGGTTGGAGAGGGGAGATGTCGGTAATAATTACCCTGATATTTCTGATTCGGATAAGTCCGGATTTGCTTTTATATTTAACAGAGAGTTTATGGATAAACCACTTTGTCGTATTCAGGTGGAGATTATTCCTAACGATGGGAGGGTGTTTTCTCTTAGTCAAGATGATGTTCCTACGTTGGTTATGACACTAAAAGATGCCATTTTTTCTTCAGGTTCTGAGACACCGGTTTTAGCACCTGTTCCCTGGGGGGTAGTTAAAGCGCTTAGAATATTACTCCCGGATGTTTATAATACGGACAATTGGAGTCCGGAGTTGATCAGGCAGGCAATTACAGATACTGGGATATTGTATAAGTCTCACGCAGCCATTGCACCAGTGCAGCAGTGGGTGATATTTTTGCGAACAATGTGGCGGCGGTATAATGAGTTCAGGCAGCAGTGGGAGCATTTTAATGCATTTCGAGTGCCTGATGACAAAGATGGAATGGGTATTGGAACAATCCCCGAGGAAATGATTTCCATTGCCAATCAGCTCTATGTTTTAAAAAGCTACGGAATCCCCGGGGAGTTTGCAGAGTTTGGATGTTATAAAGGTTTCAGCTCCTGCTGCCTTAGTTTGGCATGTAACGAGCTTGATATTCCGATGCATGTTTTTGATTCCTTTGCAGGACTTCCTGACACTGGTTCCACTTTCTATAAAGAGGGAGATTTCTGTGGTTCATTTGAGGAGGTTTCTTCAAATATTGCAACCTTTGGACATATAAGTTCAGTTACTTTTCATAAGGGATTCTTTTCAGAAACTGTCAAAGATTTCAAAACGCCTCTGATGTGTCTCTGGATGGATGTTGACTTATACACGTCGGCTTTAGATGTCACGCCTGTATTTAATCTTCTGGACAAGCGAAGTTGTATCTTTACACACGAGTTTCTTGGGGATTCATTAAATGAAGACGGAACGTTTCGTTTTGAAACTTCTGAAGTGTTGCCAGCCATTGCAGACAAGTTTAATAAAGACGGACGTAATATTGCCGGAGAACACATGAATGTAGCAACCGGTGCAATCTGGGAACCAGGGCAGGGGATACCAGCTGCTTCGATAGACATTCTGGAACCTTTGTTTTCTTAACAATGTCTCTCTTTATTTTTACTTTTTTCCTGTTTCGAGTGTTTTTAAATAGTCTTCCAGTTTGATGGATTGGGGGACTCTGTTTTGTCTGTTTTTAGACATTAGTGCTGTCATGTGACTGTTTAGGGGGTTGCTTTTTTTTGTTAATTCTTTGTAGATTGCCAGGTACTCGGACATGTTTGTTTTGAGATCTTTTAGATTGCTCTCTTTTATGTTTTGTCGCATGGATGCTAAGAGATCTCTTTCGTTGTCAAGTTGAAGCAGGGCGTTTTTAAGAGCTTTGTAATCTGATGGGGGTATTACCAGTCCTGTCTTTTTATGGATAACTCTTTCTGGGAGGGCTCCTGTGTTTGTTGATATTACGGGCACTCCTGCTCTAAAGGATTCATCTACTGTGTAGCAGTAGGTTTCATTCCAGATTGAACCTATTATTACCGCATCAAAGTTTTGTAATATGTTGTTCAGGTTTTTGGGTTTGTAGCTGCCGTAAAATTTTAGATTTTTTAATCCTTTAAGGTCATCTCCATCTGTGTAATTGCCCACCACTGTAAACTCGATTTTGCTGTTTTTAAGCTCTCTTACTGTTTTTAAAAATTCAGTTCGTCCTTTGGCAACTGTCATGTTTCCTAAAAAGGCAACCCGCAGATTTTTTGCAGGTTTGTATAAATCTTTGTAATCGTATTTTTTTGTACCGTGGGGGATGACTAAAATTTTTGAACCGATCTCTTCTCCGTGGGCTCTTGTAAATTGTTCTTTTACAAAAGAGGAGGGGGCTATTATTACATTTGCGGACTCCAGAGATCTTTTTACAAGGTAGTTTCGCTCGTTTATGTATTCGTCATATACAAAGTTTTTGGCAATTTTAAGGGTGTTCATTTTTTGAACACTACAGTTGTAACAGTCGCTGCCTTCTTCTGCTTTATCTTTGTGACACATTTTATTGTCGGGATAGATCATGTTCCAGTCCGGGCAGAGGAGAAAGTAGTCGTGGAGGGTAATTACAACTTTTGCCCCAAGGCTTTTTGCAATTATGGGCAGTAATAGAGATCCGTAATTTTGCAGGTGCTGAAAGTGAACAATATCTGCTCCGATTCCCGCAACGGCCTCTCTAAAAAACTTTTCAACCATTGTTGCAGTTATGCTTGCGGGTGCTCCCCTGAAGGTTCTGTCTATTCCGATTATTGCGCTGTTCATCTGAAGTTTCAGATAATTGTCTTCCTGTTCAACTTTACCGTCAACCCACTCGTCCATATTTTTGGGATACATAACTGTTGTATCAAAATCATTGGATACAGCATTGCTTACAAGCTTTGTATGAATTTCCGTACCGGCCACCGCATCAAAGCTGTGAACCACCTGGAGGAGTTTTGGTTTTTTAGATTTATTAAAGCTTCTGACCGCTTCAAAAATTCGCTGATGCTGATATCTTAATGGATTTATATATGTAAAAATCCTGACGTTCTTATGATAGTCCGGCCACCTTTTTCCTACTTTTTCTTCGTTGGCCTGCTGGAGGGCTTTCATATCTTTAAATTCCGAATGGCCCACTTCACCGTGATGATAAACATAGGCATCATCACATAAAACAGATTGAAACCCTGCGGCCCAGCCCCTCTGACACCAGTCAACCTCTTCGGCGTACCCTCGTCCAAAAGCCATATCTATCTGACCAACTGTGTCTATCATTTTACGGGTAACAAGCATGCAGTACCCGACACCTGTTGCAACTCTCGGGTATCTTCTTAAAGATGACTTTGCAACAATCCCCGCCATTTGTGAAACTGACATACCATCGGGATGAAGATTTTTGGTGTTGATTTGAGGCACCGAACAGATTGTTGCATTGTTTGATAATGGAGTGACTGTTCCAATTTTGTTGTCACTCATTCTGCATCTGTCCATTCGTGCAAGCCAGCCTGAGCTGTACTCAGTGTCCGAATTTATTAAAATAACATCCCTGTCACTTAGTCCCAGACCAGTGTTGACAGTTCCCGGGAATCCAAGATTTACGGAATTTAAATGGTAGTTAATGTGCTCCCATTTTTCTGCATACTCTCTTAGCATGGGCCCCACTTCAGGGTCGGTACTTGCATCATCAACAATAAAGATACGGTGTTTATGATCTGTAAATTCAATTAGTGAATCAATACATATTTTAACAACATCTCTTGAATTGAAGTTGGGAAGAATCAAATCGTAAAGATTTTGTTCCGGATGTAAAATGTCAATGTCCGGTGTTTGAGAATCGCCAATCTCTTTTATTAATGATGCGGTAAGCTCCCCGGCCTTTTCAATATCCTGTTCAAACCTCTGCTCCCTGGTTATTTCTTCAATCAGTTTTGCTCTTTTGTTATACTCGTTTTCGCCGCTCTCCATTGCCATTCGCTCATCGCGATCAGCTACGATAAAACTGTTTATTCGGGATATTTTTTCACTGTCATTACTGCACGCGGCAATATAATACATGTGATCTGATACCTCCGGGGTAACAGGTTCAAACTCGTTATTTTCGTTTTTTCGGTGAATTCTTGTAAGTTCGTAACTTTCAACTGCTGTGTCATCAAGACCTTTTATAAGACCGCCGGTAATATTTTTCTGACCAAAATATTTTGCAGCTTTAAAACTCTTGTTCATCAGATCTTTAAACTCTTCAAGATAAAGCTCTTTAACATGAAACTCGTTTTCAAACTCCTGGTCGTCACTGTATGCAAGTTTGTTTGGTGTTGATATAAGCAGAATTCCGTCATCTTTTAAAACTCTTTTTATTGATGACATCAGCTCGTCATGCTCGGCAATATGCTCAAGCATTTCAAAACAGACAACCAGATCAAAAGTATTATCTTTAAATTCAAGATCAAGACTTGAGCCGTGCTGATATTTAAGATTGCTGCTTTTGTTTTTATAAAGATCACTTGCGTATTCAACAGCTTCAGGATCAATATCAATACCGACTGTGGATTTTGAAACTTTAGAAAGTTCATAGCTTCCGTAACCGGCGCCACTTCCTAAATCGAGAACAACTTTATCTTTAGCCAGTTTTTTAGCAAATAGATATCGCCCCAGGTGTTCGTATGCAATTGAAGCCCATCCCTGATTTGGTATATATCTTTCTCCCGTAAATTTCATATCACTGTCACCTTGTTTAATTTGTCATTAGTAAGATATTCCATTGTCACCTCTTTTAAGGGGCGCATAATATCCATTCCTGATTTGGCAAGTCTCTCATTTGAAAGTCTGGAGTCATCGGGACGTTTAAAGTTTGCAGGAAAAAAATCGCTGTTAACTTTTTGAACATCAACTTTAAGATCTGCCAAATCAAATATTGTTTTTGCAAAATCGTACCATGAACACCCTGGCGGGGTTACTGCATGATAGATTCCATACTCAATTTTATCCGTTACCATAACAGCAATCTGATTTGCCAGATCAGGAGTATATGTGGGGCAGCAGTACTGATCTCCCACAACTTTAACTTCACCGTTTTGACGACCCAGGTGGAGCATGAGATCAACAAAATTTCTTCCCCCTGGTTTTGCCCTGCAGGGATTTTTTCCAAACAGTCCTGTTGTTCTGATTACTGCGGTTTTTTCCCACATTTTTAGTGCGAGCAGCTCACCGGCATATTTAGAAACGCCGTAAACCATTAACGGGTCGGGAGTATCGCTCTCTTTATAGGGAAACCCTTTGTGCCCGTTAAAAACATAATCAGTGCTGATGTGAAAAAATTCCGCCCCAATCTCTTTGCATGTTTCTGCAATATTAAAAGGGCCTGCGGTATTAACTGAAAAACTTGTAATAGGATCATTTTCACACTTTGGAACATCATGAAATGCGGAGCAGTTAATTACTGCGTGGGGTTCGTTTTCAATTATATAATTTTTAACATTTTCTTTATTTGCAACATTAAGGTCATAATGTTCAGGAGTTATTAACTCATGAGTCTCAAGAGCTTTTACAAGATCACTTCCAAGCTGTCCCCGGCTTCCAATTATTAGTATTTTCATTTACTCTTCTCCATTGTGAAATTATTGGAGTCGGAGGTTTCAAGCCACTGTTCAAGTGTTTGAGCAATTTTGTCTTTATCTGATAATATGGGTGAAGCAACGGGCCATTTTATTCCGATTGCCGGGTCGTTCCACAAAATTCCTGACTCTGCCTTGTTATTATAAGTACCTGTTGTCAGATATTGAATCTCGGCGTAGTCACTTAAAACCGCAAATCCCCGGGCACATCCGGCAGGTGCCCAAAAAAACTGAGGCTCATCAGCATCAAGTTCACGACCAACCCAGGAGCCAAGGGTAGGGGAGTCCTTTCTAATATCAACCGCCACGAGAAATGCAGCCCCTTTTGTAACTCTCATAAGTTTTCCCATTGGGGGCTCCCACTGAAAATGGAGTCCCCTTACAACATCTTTTATAGAGCCCGAGTGATTTGCCTGTACAATAGTGAGGTCGAGTCCCGCCTCTTTCCATACATCTTTTTGAAAAGTCTCCATAAAAAATCCCCGTTCATCTCTAAAGACCTGGGGGTGAATAAAGTGGACATTTTTAATTTCTGTGTTTTCAATTTCGATTTTCATTTTTTAATAACTCCTACAAAGAAATTGTCTAAATAAAAGCAATATCTGTGCCGCTAAACCGCTTATTATGCCAATCAGCCTTAAAATTGATGGTTGAAATCGTCAATTATCAGGCATTGTGTGAAATATATGACGGTTTTCAAAGATATTTTATAAGGGGAAAAGTGAATATTAATCGCTCTATAGGGTGTTTTTTTACATGGCACGGCTGTTGCAGAAGAGTTTATTGCCATGATGTATAAAAAATTCAATTTAACTGTTCTATTTTCAATTGCTTTTGCCCTTGCGATATACTCCTCAAACGCTACTGCCCAGACACTTGTTCTTGACGGAACAGGAGGGGCCGGGACAGGTGCAACCTTTGGTCAGGGTGATGGAAAATCTGTTGTATTAATGAGTCCAGTCTTTGTTGATGTTAATATCATTATCAGTAATACGGAACGCCGGTTTATGGAATATGTAATTGGTTTCAGGGCGGAGCTTCAAAAAAGGGTGACAACCGGGATTGTTCCCGCTGTGAGATTTACTTCGGCTCCTAAAAAAGTGGCCGTGTACGGACTTGTGGGTCTTCCATTTATTTTTGCTCCCAAAAGGCTTCTTGGTGTGCAGGTAGGGGCTGGGATGACATTAAAACTGATGGATAAATTCGGGATCTTTTTTGAAGGAGTTATGGATATGTACTTCTTTGGCAATGATCTTCCTAAGGATTCTACGGTTGTTCAATTAAACGGCATTATGGGAATAAGGGTTATTTTTAAATGAGATGGCATTTTAAAAAAATATTTATATATATTCTGATTCCCGCTTTATGGGGATGCAATGGAAAATGCGTCAGACATACAGACTGTGCGTCAGATGAATACTGCTCATACGGATACTGTCTTGAAAAAACAACTGATACAGGGACATCCACAGATTCGTCAACGGACTCAACTACAGATATAAGCACAGATGTAACTATTGACACAGGCAAAGATAAAGATACGGGCAGTGATACAGCTGTTGATACCGGTAGTGACACAACAATAGATACTGTAAGTGATACCGGTATTGATACTACACAGGATACGGTCAGTGATACAACTGATACTGAAACAGACTCAGTGACAGATTCAGAAACTGATACATCAACAGATTCAGATACAGACACTGCTACTGATACAGGCAACGACACTTCAACAGATTCAGACACAGATACTGAATCAGATTCAACTACTGATTCTTCTACAGACACATCAACAGATACTTGAAATTATTTAAATCAGTCGGGCAGTTTTATCTCATAGGTATCAAGAGATCTTCCAACAGTGACGCAGTCGTGATACTCTTCAGCTTCTCGTTTTAAAATCTTCTCATCATCGTATGAATATCTGGGGCTGATATGCATAAGCACAAGCTTTTTAACTCCGGATTCCTGAGCAATTAAAGCAGTAGACGCTGCTGTAGAGTGCTTTTTCTGAAGGGCTTCCTCCTTGTGTTCAAGAGTAAACATCCCTTCAACAAAGGCAATATCCGCATCAGTACATATTTTTTTAAGCCCATCGCACTCCATTGTGTCAGTGGCATAAGTAACAAGACGCCCGCGCCTCGGCTCACCTAAAACATCATCCGGAGTAATACCCCTTCCATCTTTTAAAGTAATAGGGTGTCCCGATTGAAGCTCTCCATAAAGAGGACCACGGGGGATATTAAGTTCTTCAGCTTTTTCAAGATCAAACTTGCCGGGACGCTCATCTTCAACATACTGATACCCGAGACAAAAGGTGGAATGTTTTAAAGGTGTCCAGTTAAGAGTACCTCCATTCCACAAAAGAGGACTGTTTTTAGCCCCCTTAACCCACTCTTTATAATGAATTTTAAAATTCAGACGATATTTTAAATCCGTAATAGTATGCTCAATAAAAGTTTTAATACCCGAAGGACCAACAATTGTCAAAGGCCCGGGATCATC
>JAFGVO010000398.1 GCA_016937935.1 Deltaproteobacteria bacterium
GGTGGTGTATTCGTATCAGATGTTAATGTTGTCATAAAAAATCTCCTCTGAAAATAGATAAATTTTTTTTTAAAAAAAGAGAACTTAAAAAGATAGTATGTTATCTGTTTTTTTATGAAATATTTTAAAATAAACATATTAATAGGGTTTATATTTATAATAATCGGAGGATGCGGAGGAGCAAAAGCAGAAAAAACTGTTAAGGATCCAAAAGTTCTTGATGATTCAAAGTCGGTTATTGCTCTATTTATTAAAGATAATGGCTATGAATTGACAGCCCATGAAAAATCCCCTGAAAATATAAATGAAGTCTTTGAAATTATTAAAAAAGATGACATTTCGAGGTTTGGTGCAGCATCTAAATATGTTGAAAGCCTTACAGGAGCAGACAGCCTTTATCTAAGGGGGATGTTTGATTTGTCCTATGGCGGACTTCAGCAGATTGCCGCATATACACTAAAAGATAAAGGTAACAAAAAACTGGCTGAGGCTAATCGTCTTGCCGCCATGGAACTAAGTGGTTTTGAACTGGATTCAAATCAGCTTCAGTCAAAAAAGGAGTTTGAAGAGGAGTCAAAAAAAATAACAGAGGTTGAAGCTGCTCTTGAAAAGGTTTCCTATGAAAAAATTATATCAGGTTTTAATCTTGCAAATGAGATGGTCAGACTCTATCCGGAGGATTCAAGAGGTTTTGTTTTAAGGGCTTATGCAAATCGCCTGAAACGAGACTGGTCGGGTTTTTCCGAGGCAATTTCCAAAGCAGAGAGACTTGATAAAAATGGTGATGAAAATATAAGATATCAGCGGATTATGGAGAAGCTTCAAAGGTTCAGATTAAAAAATGAGGCAGAGGAAGATTTAATAGCATTAAGGGACGAGTTGCCAAAACGGGTTAGAATCCAGGCAATTCTGGTTTTAAATGCCAGGGAAATTGAAGAGTCACATAATGAACTTTCAAAGTTGAGAGACGTTTCACCAAATCATCTGATTGTTCAGCTTCTGGGTAAAACAATTGATCAGGAATACGAAATATTCCAATCTTTAAACAAAGCAAAAGAGGGTGATATTGACCCTTCTGACAGTGATTCCGGTATAGTTTCTGATACAGAAACCTCAACTGATACTGCTACTGATTCCCCTTCTGAACAGTAATTGTTCTTCAATCCTATTTTTTGTAAAATCATCAATGATTTCAAGCAGCTCAACTAGGGTGGGCATGTGTCTGAATATTGTATTATTTTATTTTAATAGTTGTATCTTGACCCTGTTTTAAAAGAGGTTTAAATTGGTTTTCATGCAGTCTCACGAAATTACAATTGGTGGTGAAAAATTTTCTTTAAAATCTGACGGTGATTCAGAATATGTGGTAAATCTTGTAAAAGATATTCAAAATCGCTACGATGCAGTAAATAATAATAAACCACCCCGTTCAGCCCAAACAGCTCAGGCATTCAGATCTATGGCAATTGTTGCTATCGGACTGCTTGATGAATTAAATCAGGTTCAAAAATCAAAGAATCACCTCTCTTCAGAGTCCATGACATTTGCAAATGAAATGTCAGAACGGATAGATCAGATACTCGCTGAAAGTTTTTCTTTATAAAATAGTAATTTTTAAAAGAACTCTTATATAATAAAACTGTCAATTGAGGTTGCGATTATTGCTGCTATTATATAAAATACAGAACAATTTTGATGAATATTTGTCAAAATTTGAAATAAAACTAATTTAAAAAGTAATTTTAAAACTAATTGATTAATTGAAAATCGAATTTAAAAGTTGATATAGAAATCAGAGCAGGTCTTTCAAGTGGCTATTAATAAAAGTAAAATTACAGCGGGAGCTCAAAAGTATGCCAGCAAGGGTCAATTAGAAAAGGCAATTGTCGAATATCAGAAAATATTAAAGGTTGAGCCGGATGATATAAGAACCTGTCTAAAGATTGGTGATTTATACACCAAAATGGGCCAGCGGGGCAGCGCAACTAACGCTTATCTAAAAGTAGCCAGTCAATACAGAAAAAGCGGATTTCATTTAAAAGCTGTAGCTGTATATAAACAGATTTTAAAACTGGACCCTCTACTTGCCAATGTATACGAAATGCTAGGGGATGCATATATTTCTCTGGGGTTAACTTCTGAAGCGCTTATCCAATTTGAGCAGCTGGCAGATCTTGCTAAAAAGCAGGGTAAAAATAAACTCCTTCTCGATTCACTTTTCAGAATAATCAATATTGATGAGAATAATATACCAATCAGAATAAGAATCGGTGAGCAGATAGCTTCCGGCGGAGATATTCCAGAGGCTGTAAAGCATCTGACAATTGCCGCAAATCAGCTTAAAGCACTTGATAGATATGATGATTATCTCAAGGTTGCAGAGCGTATTATTTTTTACAATGACAGTAATTCAGAAATAATTATGGAGGCTGCCAGACTTTATATTGAACGGTCTCAGCCTAAAAGAGCACTTGGAAAACTTCAGATTATTTTCTCAAGAGATCGTAACAATACTGAAGTTCTTGAAATGCTCTCCCGGGCTTTTATTGAACTGGGGCAGACTCCCAAGGCGATATCAGTTTATAAAGAGCTTATAAATATATTTTCTGAAAAGGGTGATACTGCACAAAAACAGAGAATTTGCAGACTTGTACTTAGCATTGACCCTCAAAACACAATTGCATTAAAAGAACTTGGAAGTTCCGTTGCAACCTCTTCATCAGCGACTGTTGATCATAACAATTCACTTCCTTCACCCGCAGCTGCATCAGGAGGTGGATTATCAGATCAGGCATCTGCATCCAATGAGTCAGAACTTGATAAGCTGCTTAGTGAAGCGGATGTTTTAGTCAAGTATGGATTGGTTGACAGAGCAAGGGAACATTTTGCTAAAATATTTAAAATTGATTTCTATAACATGGATGCCAGAGAGCAGTTTAAAGATCTGCTTCTTGGAGCCGGAGATAAGCAGGGTGCTAAAGAACAGCTTTTTGCCCTTGTGGACGGGTTTAAGATATCACAGCCTGAAGGTGCTGTTTATTATCTTCATAAAATACTTGAGATCGATCCTTACAGCAGGCGGGCAAGAGATATAATTATGGAAATCGGAGGGCTTTTACCTGAAGGTCTTCCTGCTCTTGCAGATGATGTTCAGACTATTGATTCGGCAATTTTAACTATTCCTGAAGTAGATAACAAAGGTCTGGGGGAATCTTCTCAGTCAGTTGACGGTTTTGAAATTGATATCGATGATATTCCATACATTGAAGAGGAACCGGGTTTTTTTGAAGAAGAGCTGGATGAAAATGATCTTTTAAGTGATGATGACGAAATTGAGGAACTGACTGTTCCTGTTAAAAAGATTTCAAATCTGCCTCTTCCAAGGCCCTCAATGATGCCGTTAATGCCTCCGACACCATCCAAACGCAGTTCATCAATTCCTGTAGGTCTTCCAAGACCTTCTTTGCTTCCTAAGGTCTCATCTATTCCTGATGAAGTTCCTGGAAAAGCTTCAATAAATGAGATAAAAACAGTTACTGTTGAAAATGTTGATCTTGATGAAGAGATTGAGGAAATTGAATTTTTTATTGATCAGGAGTTATATAATGAAGCAAAAGGTCTGCTTGATGAACTGCTCGTACAGAATTTTGGAAATCCCGAACTTGAAAAATTGAAAGTTCAATTAGATGCTGCAATGTCTGATGTTTCCAATGACGATATCTCAGGAGACAGTATGTCTGCAGATGATGTTATTGATGCAGATTCAATTGATCTCGATACTTTAGGTGATGAACTTGAATTTGATGATATTACAGAAGATACAGCAGCTATAGAAGTTGATGAAGTGTTTGACCAGTTTAAGGCCGGAGTTGAAAAACAGGTAGCCAGATCTGACCATAATACGCACTTTGATCTTGGGCAGGCTTATAAAGATATGGGACTGTGGAATGATGCAATAGGTGAGTTTAAAATTGCAGGTGAGGATGATTCAAAGAAAATTTCTGCCGAGTTAATGGTGGGAATGTGCCTTGCGGGTGCGGGCAGGATGGAAGAGGCTATTGAAACATTTAATGAAATTTTGGAATATGCCGGATTGAATGAGAGTGAAAAACTTACGGCAATGTATGAAAAAGGCAAGACTTTTGAATTGATGGGTAAAACAGATAAAGCTCTCGATATCTACAATGATATTCTTGCTGTTGATCCTGGTTTTGCTGACGTGGTTGATAGAATTGATCTTTTAGAATAAAACCACTTTTATGAAACAATCTATTTTATTTTTTCTCATATTTTTACTTTTGTCCTGTTCGGCTAAAAAGGATAAATCACAAATTTCAGTCACCCCTCAAGATACATCAGTCAGCAAAGATAAAATCAGGGGAACTGATAACTTAAAAATTTCAAAAAATACAACAGATTCTAAAAGTGGATGGACAATGTTCAGAGGTGGTAGAGGCAGAACCGGGAGTTCTACTGTAAAAGGGCCGAGAACTGCCAGTCTCAAATGGACATTCAGAACTCTTGGACGAATATATGCTGATGCGGTGATTTCAAAAGACGGGGAGACAATTTACGTTGGCTCTCACGATTATTTTTTATATGCAATAGATAAAAATGGTTTAAAAAAATGGAGTTATAATACGGGAGGCCAGATATGGAGTTCACCGGCTGTGGGACGGGATGGAAATGTCTATGTTGGAAGCGATTCCGACTCTCTTACAGCTCTCACACCTGATGGAAAAGTTGCGTGGAAATTTATTACAACACTTGATCCTCCTAAAGGTGAGCCCAAATATGAATCAGGAAGATTTGATGTGGACACCTCTCCATTGATTTTGAATGATGGAACAATTGTTTTCGGATGCAGTGTAAATCTTTTTGCCATTAAACCCCAAAGCGGCCAGTTAAAATGGTCATTTCAATCCGGAAAAGGTAGAACTAAAATATTTTCAAGCCCTGCGGCATCACCTGACGGGACAATTTTTTTTGGCAATCAGGGTAACTATTTTTTTGCAATCAATGAAAAGTCTGATGTTATATGGTCTAAAAAGACAGGTGGTGATAACGATAGCACACCGGTTGTTGATAGTGATGGTAATATGTTTTTTGCATCAGATGACGGGGTTGTAAGAGGAGTATCAACAAACTATAAAGAGTTGTTTGAATTAGATGTAAAGGCAGCTGTGAGAGCCCCCCTTGGATTGTCAGCGGATGGAACTCTATATGCTTCTACTTATGGCAGGGAGCCTTCGCTTATTGCAATTGATACAAAAAGCGGAAAAGAAAAATGGCGATTTTCAATTGAGCCCGGTGAGGGTGATTTTTATGGTATTCAGTCCGGGGCAACCATAGATAGAGATGGATATGTATATTTTGGAGGAAGAGACGGCTATGTCTATTGCCTTAGCCCTAAAGGCAGCCTTGTATGGAAATATAAAACTGATGATCAGGTGGATTCATCACCCGTTCTTGGGCCGGACGGAACTCTATACGTGGGCAGTGATGACAAAAGACTTTACGCTTTTGGAAAATAATTATTAATTTACAGTTAATTATTACGAATTCACATCGAAACGGGTTATTGTAAACCTTACTGCTGTTTACAATGACCAAACCCTGTATGGATCTCATTAAAACGCTTTAATGTTTCGATGATTAAAACTGAACCGAATTCGTAATTACAAGGAATCAGGGGTTCTGTTATTTTCAGCTCTTAATTGCAGCTCTTTTTGCATTTCGGCAATGTTGTTATTTAATTTTTCTAAAAAAGTACTGTTTTTAATGATGCTTTCTTTTAGCTCTTTAATCTTTTCCTCTTTGGAGAAAATTTTCAGCTCGGCCTCTTTTTTATTTTTAATCTCAACAGTTACAAGTTTTTTTAAAGTCTCAACTCTCTTGATAAATGTAATTGCGCTGTCAGAGCTTATAAGATATTGAACACTTTTGCCGTTTCTAGACATTTTATATAAAATAATGCTTTTTTTGTTGAGACGGGAATTTATTTTTATCAATTTTTCTTTATCATCGGAAAGTTCTAAAATACTGTTGTCCAGACTTGTTTTCATTTCATCAATAAGTTTGGAAGTGTGAATAACATCATTGGTTCTGGCAGTTATATCTTCATTTAATTCTTCATCTGTTACATATGACAGATCTTCAGCTTTGATAGTTTTTACAGAGAATGAAAATCCAATAATAAGAAATATCAGGGTTGAAGTCTTCATGTTGCTAGGCTTTCTTAATATTTCTTAATGATATTACTGCACCGGTCAGTCCTGCCAAAATACCTCCTGCAAGGAGATAGAACATCAGTGTTGAATTGATTCTTAAAATTGTATTGCCTCCAAGGAGGGGCATGATAGTTCGAAGAGATGAAATTATATAATTCATTAGATAATTCAGAGAGATCAGCGCAAGGATCATTGCAATAAGAGATTCCACTGCACCTTCAAGTAAAAAGGGCATTTTAACATATGTTTCGGTTGCTCCAACGAAGCGCATAACAGAGATCTCTTTTTTTCTTGATGTTACACCCTGACGAATTGTTGCCGCAACAACCAGAATCGAAACTATTGCAGCTAAAAGACCAAGACCCCATGCTGCGAGATGTCCCATTTGACCAATGGCTTTTAATCTTGAAAACCAGTCATTGTAAAGTTCAACATCGTCGATCATATTTACTTTGGAGAGTCTTGCTGCCAGCTCCTTTCTTTTTACTTCACTTGATGAGAACTCTTTAGAAAGATTAATATCAATTGACGCCGGAAATGAATCATTTGAGAGGGCTCCTGCAGAATCTGAAAAAGATGAGAGATCTTTAATGAATTTTTGTTTTGCCTCTTTGGATGTTACTGAAGATGCACTTTCAACACCTTCAATTTTCAAAACGGCAATTTTCAATTTTTCAAGCTCTTTGTCATTTGTTCCGTTTTTAAGATAGACAGTAATAAGGGTTGTGCCTGTCCATTTGTCTATTAATGAGTTTAAATTTATTGCTACTGTCAGGGTTGCGGCAAAACTTAAAAATGCCGCAGCAAGTGTAATAGTAGAAAAAAAATGGAGAAGGGGGCGCTGCCTGAAACCTCCGGTGGCTCTTTTCAGTATATGAAAAATTTTAAAAACTGTTTTAGACTCAGATGTATTCATAAGATTACTTTATTTTTTATATCTTTATCCCGTGCGATGAATTGTTGATTTAACATTTTTAGTTTTAAATGCGCCTTTTGTGGTAACTCCGGTGAGTTTTCCGTCTTCAAGGGCGACAGTTCTGTGTGGTCTTGCGGCCATGAGCATTCTGTCATGTGTTGCAACTATAACAGTAGCTCCTCGCTCGTTAATATTTTCAAGCATATCAAGTACAAAATTTGCACTGTAGGTATCAAGACTCCCTGTGGGTTCATCAGCCAATATCAGTTGAGGCTCAGGGGCAAGAGCTCTTGCAATAGCAACTCTCTGCTTCTCTCCTCCTGACAATGTGGAAGTAATCTCATTTTCAATACCTGTAAGACCAACCTCTTCAAGAACCTGAGAAATGCGTTTTTTGATAAATGAAGGAGATACTCCGATTACTTCGAGGGAGAGAGCAATGTTGTTAAACACTGACATCTCGTTCACAAGCTGAAAATCCTGAAAGATGATTCCCATGGAGCGTCTTAAAATGGCTACAGCTGATTTTTTTAAAGTTGATACATCATGTCCGTTAAAAAGCAGAGAGCCTGTATCAGGGGTAAGGGAGAGGTTGATAAGTTTTAAAAGTGTACTCTTTCCAGCTCCGGATGTGCCTGTAATATATATAAATTCTCCTTGTTCAATATCAAGTGAGATGTCAAACAGGGAAGGGTTGTCAGGTTTGAAGAATTTACTGGCTCTGTTAAGCCGGATAAATGGATATTTTGATGCATTTTGTGATGTGGTTCTTTTGCTCATAACAATCTATTTATAAAATTCTTAATCATATAAGGCAAAAAAGATGCGTAAAATAATAAAATTAAACAAGGCCGGAAGACTATATTTTAAAATTTGAGGTAAAAAAGAGGGGTTGAAATGTTTAAACTGAAGTTCCATTTTTAAAAAAGCAAAAAGTGGCGTTGTTTCGAGGGGTTGTATTGGAATTTCGGTGCACGCGACTGTCTA
>JAFGVO010000399.1 GCA_016937935.1 Deltaproteobacteria bacterium
TACGGCTCAACGTAAGTCTTATAAAAAAGATTGGCAACTATTTTTAATGATGAAAATTAAACAAAACCACATAAAACTCGTTCTATTAACATTTTCAGTTATGATGTTTTTAGCAGCAAATTCTCATGCCCAATCAAGCAATACGGGAATTATTAACATTAAATCCACCCCCGAAGGAGCACTTGTTTTTATTGATGGAAAAATGACAGGAACAACCCCCCTGATTACAGAAGTTGCAGCATCAAAACATACAATAAGGCTTGAACAGCAGGGTTATGAAAATTACGAATTTAAAATAACAATTAAAAAAGATAAAGTTGCAAGTAAAGACATCAACCTTAAGAAAATTACTAAAAAGCCGGGTAATCTTGAAATTAATAATGATATTCAAATCTACAAGCCGGAACAATCCTCAAAACCCGGAGTTGTATTTATTGTTACCACCCCTCCAGGCATGTACGCATTTATTGACGGTTTTGCAATTACAAAACAGACACCCGTGGCATTTGACATCAAACCTGGCATCTACACCCTTGTTTTAAAAAACAGCAAAAATCAGATAGTGTACCAAAAAACAATATTTGTAAAAGCCGGCGAAACCCTCCCCCTTGAAATTGTAATCCACAAAAAAAGAAAAATCGATTACACCGACCCCTGGAATTAAAGTCTGCCAATAGAAATATTACGACTTGATTTAGAGTATTTAGAAATGACTAATAAATTATTTCTGTGAAGCTTTAGAACAAGAGTTTACCAATTCTGTTACTTGTTACTGCTTACAAATTATAAGCACTTACCCCCTGCGTCAGCTGCACAGGTATTAGGACATGCGTCACAGTAAATGCATATGTAAGTAACACCAAAAGATGTCCGGGGTATAAACATTTAATTATGTCCGCTGAATCGCAGTCTGTATTATTGGCTTTATGGAAAAGCCAAATAAAAAAGAAGTACAGATTGCCCGAGAGGCAAAGAAAATGACAAGGTATGAAATTTTAATGAAAGCTACTGCGAGCAAGCTTACATGGACACAGGCAGCATAAGTTCTGGGCATAAGTCCACGTCATATGCGTCGTTTACGGACAGAATTTCAGGAGTATGGAATTGTTGCTCTTGAGGATAATCGTGGTGGCAAACCGCGCAGAAAGCGAATTAAAGAGCAGGATGTATCCTTGATTTGCAGGCTTAAGGAGGATGTGTATCCTGATTTTTCCGTACAGCATTTTTATGAAAAGTTAATTGAGAAACATGGAATTGAAATTTCATATAGCTGGACGCTGCAAATACTCCAGAATGCCGGGATAGTTAAAAACAATCCCGCAGTAGCCATGCGAACAGAACTCTACGCAGGAGGGCTTGAACTGGCAAACGGCTTTGAAGAACTCACAGGCCCGAAAATTCAGGAAGAACGCTTTATAGCAGAAGAAAAACTTAGAAGAGAAAAAGGCAAGCCCCCCTACCCCATTGAGGAACTATTCATAAACGACCTGAAACTGGGAATCCCAAACTGCGCCGGAATGGCAATGGGCCTCGACAGACTGATAATGCTCCTCACAGGAAAAGAAGAAATAAACCAGGTAGTAGCCCTCTCCCCGGGGGAGATGTAGCAATATATTTGATAGATAAATCAAATTCTAATTAATTTACATTGATTATTAAGCGGCGGTAGGCGGTTAGAGTTGGGGAGCCGTTGTCTTTAATCTCCAGGATAATGTGGATATTTTTTCCACTGGCGTCAGAGGGCACTTTTAAAGTTGCATTTTGGGACGTACTGCTGCTGATACTGACAGTACCGCTGTAAGAGTCTGCCTCACCAAACTGCCACCATTTATAACTTAGATAATTACTGTCAGGGTCGCTTGAGCCCGAAGCGCTGAGATCAACAGTGCTTCCTGCGGATGCATTAATTGTAATGACACTTTTACCTTTGTCACCGTTTAATACCGCAACCGGGTGGTGGTTTGCTTTGCTGTAGCTGCTGTTAATACTCCAGCCCATTCTGGCTGCAAAATCGTTTTCTATGGCGCTTTTCCAATCGCTGATAGTTTCCCCTGTGGAACTATCTGTGTACATACAGTACTGGTTATATGTCCCCTGACCAGTAACAGGATCCATCGCTGCAGCACCACACTCTTTGGTTGCGCTGAATCTTCCGCCCCAGCCCCCCTGGGTTACAATACTCGGGTCATGCAAACCGTTTGGAATTAAATGAAAAATAGCCGGAGTGTCCCCTTCGGTGGCATATTTTCTGTCTGGATATACCCCTCCAAGGTCACCGTGATTCTGAATATTGTTGTCAATCCAGCTGTCACTTGGCTGCCAGCCGTACACTTTGAAGGCGCGAATCACGAGCAGATCATCAGGAAATTCATGGGTCATCCATGCTGCAGCTTCGTCCTGTCCAAGAATGTCATAAACACGGAGTTTTTTAAGGAACTTTTTCAATTCCGCATCCGTTCGTGATTTGCGAACATCCCAGATAGCCTGGGCAATGGTGTTGCAGCCGCCCCAGCAGGTAACCCATACTGGACTAGGATCATCTTTGTCCACAGCTTTAATAATCAGATCAGAACCTGGACTGCTATTGCCATCCTTCACTTCTCCCATGCTGTACCCTAGTTGCCCGAAGACAGAAATCGACCGCAGGTATTCCACTGTTGGAAAATCCGAATCATGCACCCTGAGATTATTTTCAACCTTGCCGTAGGCATCCACAATTTTATTCAATTTATCCATGCCGTCCTGATTCTGGGTTTTGCGCCAGCATCCCGTGGTAACAACCAGACCTTCCAAATCAAACCAATCAGAATAGACCATCTGCCTTACCAGTGATTGCTCATCATCAGGATCAGCAACAAGATCAGTTGTATGAATCACCCTGGGTTTCCAGTTTGTTAAATCAATACTGCCAGTATCAGAATCAGAATCCGTGTCTGTTCCCGTGTCAGTATCAGGAATAATTGCAGGAATCGGATAAAGATCTGAAAGGCAGTAGCCAAATGATACCTCAATATCCTTGTCTCCAGGGGCATAAAGTTCCACAGCATCGATTGCCACAGAAGTATCGTAGGGAATTCCAGCAGTTCCCCAGCAGGCTGTTGCAAAGTTGGACCAGCTCAAACTGTTTTCACCATCACTAATGATGGCACAGTAGGTATTACCGTCTGTACCCATGAGATTCAAACGAATGCCCATATCAATGTTTTTGGTAATATCAACATATATGCCCGTAAAATTTTCGCCGGGAGTCCAGGTATTAACAGTTTCGGATCCAAGATCCTGGTTTACTGTCATTCCCAGCTGACCTATGGAGCTGTAATCACTTGCCAGGATACCGCTCACACAAACATCCATCTCTCCAGCAGTAAAGTCCCGTTCCAATTCTGAAATAGTCCCCCCGGTAACCTCTCCAACTCCTGTATACCCATATCCATGCCAGTGGCCCGCAACAAAAAAGAATCCAATATCATCTGCACCTGTATCTGTGTCAGTATCAAAATTTAGTGCCGTGTCAATATCCGAATCCTGCGGTGAAGTATCATTAATATCGACAACTGAGTCTGTGCCGGTGTTAGTGCCGGTGTTGGTATCAAAATCAGTTGACATCGTCAGATTAGTATCAATACCGTCACCAATATCACTGTTTCCAGAATTGTCTGAACACCCTGAAACTATAATTACAGTCATTAATACACTTAAAAAAAATCCATTTTGTCTCGTCATTAAAAACCTCCCAGTTTTCATTTTTTTATTGCAACAAATGATAAGTATCATCAGACACCAAAACGGGTGGATTCAGCTGTTAAAAACTTTAACTTTTTGAATATTTATGCAGTAATTCCACCAGTTCATTTCTTCTGAACGGTTTGCAGATACTTGCAGAAAACCCATATTTAACAGGGTCTTTCATTAAATAATCGCGGTAACCGTTTCACATCCCACATGATAATTAGCCTGAAGTTCCATTTTTAAAAAAGCAAAAAGTGGCGTTGTTTCGAGGTGTTGTATTGGAATTTCGGTGCACGCGACTGTCTA
>JAFGVO010000400.1 GCA_016937935.1 Deltaproteobacteria bacterium
TAGACAGTCGCGTGCACCGAAATTCCAATACAACACCCCGAAACAACGCCACTTTTTGCTTTTTTAAAAATGGAACTTCAGGCTAAAATAATTTATTTGTTCGATCTTTTTTCAGGTGAATTCCTAATTAAATATACCCTCCTTTGATGGTGTCACCATGTCTGACTCAATAAATGTCAGTCAGGAATTCTGGGAGAAAAAGCTTGATGGTATCTACCACTGACTTTATTTTACAGAGGCCAGAAACTCTTCAATTTTAAGATTTATCAGATCCGGCTGTTCCAGCGGCAGTGAATGGGTGCCTGCCCGTGCGAGAAAGAATTCTGATTCGGCGAGTTTATGATACATCTTTTTAGAAATTTCATAGGGAATAAACCGGTCATTTGCACCGGCAATAATTAAAGACTTAATATTTTTAATCTCCTCAAGTCTTTCAAAGAGATTAAGTTTTTCTGAGGCTCTTACCATTTTAACAACTGTTGCCGGATGGGTTTTGAAAAACCCTTCAAAATAGGGTTTAAGATCCTCAATCGTAACAAGTCTGGAGTTAACAAAATTACTTTTTTTGGCAAGAGTTACCAGGGCATCAGTATCCATTGTGCTCCATATTTTAGATACATGTGAAGGAACAAATTTAAGAGATACCTCCATCATGGTAAGTATATTTTGTAATACCCTGCTGTTGCTGAAACTTGAAATAAAGCCACCTGGAGCTCCGCATATAAGCACCATGGAATCCACATAACCAGGGTAATCAAGAGCTGTTTCCAAAGCAACCTGAACCCCAAAACTGTGGGCTATAAAAGATGCAGATTCAACTTCAAGAAAGTTTAAAATATTTACAATATCTTTTGATAATCTTTTTGCGCTTAAATCCGAAAACAGATACGGAACTGCAGAATTCCCGTGCCCCGGATAATGGAGGTGAATAATTTTATAATCAGAAAAATAGGGCGTGAAATATTTCCAGACATGACCATTACACATAATTCCATCAAGTAAAACAAGAGGTCTGCCCTCACCCCATGTTTCAACATAGAGCTCTGTTTTGTAGTCAGATTCTACTGTGTAAATTGTTCTGGAAACTGTCACATTCTATTCTACAATATCATCATCGGGTTCTGTGACTGATGGATACTTGGCAATTTCTATTTTTGCAATTTTCCATGCTTTTTGGACAATCCAGGACAAGGATCTATCCTGTCTGTTTGCCTCTGCAGCAATCTCATTAAGCATCTTTTCGGGAAAATAGAGACTCTGTTTTCTTTTATCACTTTTTGCGGACATAATAACTCTCCTGTTTAATATAAATATATACGACCGTTACTTACAGAGGCCACTATATCCGACATCTTTTTTTATGTCAAAGCGAATTGCCAGAAATTGAAAATTTTGATTCTTCAGGTAGAAATCAGCACCCGTTATCAGAAAATTCATCTCCCTTAATATCCGGACATTTATCTTCAATATCAGGAACACCATCCATGTCATTATCAATATCCGGGCACCCGTCACCATCTTCGAATCCATCTATATCTTCAGGCAAAAGAGGGCATTTGTCACTCTTGTTAATAACACCATCATAATCACTATCACTTCCTTCTCCTGACCCGCTAAATATAATACCTGCAATAATTCCGGACTGAGAATAATTTAGAGGAAAAAGCATACTCAGCTGTATCCGTCCCCCATTTTTTAGTGAAAAATCAATCCCTCCACCAAGATACAAAGGACTATTTATAAAATCCCTTTTATCTCCCATAAAAACCCCTAAACCCGTTGACCAGGAGGCCTCAATTGACCAGGCAATGTCATCATTTCTAATGATTCTTATTCTCCCTTTAATAAAAAACTCATCATCCTGGGTAAATTCTCGAACATCTTCAGCTTCTTCAAACTTATAAGACGGTACCCATTTGTGCTCAGGTCTTACTAAATAACCAGTATTAAAAGTTAAAACAGCTCCCAGAATGTTCCACTCCATTACCATAAAACTTTTAAGAGAAAATTGACCCTCACCAAAACCTCTTGAATTATTTCCCAAAGGAAAATATAGCGAGGTTCCCAGAAGAAGACTAAGGCCTCCGTTGATTTCCGATTTTGGAGAAAAAAGCAGTGATGTTTTAAAATCTCCCGGGCCTGTTCCCTTTTGAATTTCCGAGTTATCACTGCCCGCATTTACTAAGTATGGCAAATTAAAATTCAACTCAAAATTGAGAGGGAGCCCTAATCCAAACAGTGTGTCCATCCTAATACAGGACAACCTTTTTGAACCTGTAACAGGAAAAACATACTCGCCACCGGCTTTGAAATGCCAGCTTCCGGAAGGGGCGACATGAGAAGATTCAACAAGATTTCCGCTGTTTATTGTAACCGGTATGTCTCCGCCGGAAGTAACCGGATTAGAAGCTGCCGCATATGCTGTAATTAAAAAAATATTGATTATTGAAATTATGTAAGTGATGAAAAATTTATTAAAAATTCTCATCAGACACTATTTAATTGGATCTGGTGTGGTTTTTATAACCGGTTACTTTAATTCCGTTTTTATAAACAATAATTTCAGAATCCTCAAAATTATCAGCAACCTCTTTTTTAACAAGAGCAACCGCAAGAACCTGATCTACATGTTCCACAAGAACAACTTCCAGATCATTTAAAATCTCCTCAGGCACATCCTGAAGATCCTTCTGATTCTCTGCAGGAATTATAACTGTTGAAATACCACCTTTATGGGCTGCCATAAGTTTCTCTTTAAGTCCGCCGATTGGAAGAACCCTTCCCCTCAAAGTTATCTCTCCAGTCATCGCAAGGTCAGCTCTGACAGGGATTTCAGCAAGTGCCGATACAATACATGTTGCAGTTGCAATTCCCGCAGAAGGACCATCCTTGGGCACGGCACCTTCAGGAAAATGAATATGAATATCCATGGATTTATAAAAATCCTCAGAAATTCCAAGCTCACACCATCTTGATCTCACATAAGTAAGTGCCGCTTCAGATGCCTCCTGCATAACCTCGCCCATGCGTCCGGTCCTTATAAGCCGTCCCTTGCCAGGCACAACCGAAACCTCAACAGATAAAAGCTCCCCGCCAACACTTGTTACAGCGAGACCTTTTACAAGCCCCACATGGTCCTTCTCCTCTTTTACACTTGCTTTATATTTGGGAATCCCAAGATAAGATAAAACATCCTCTTTATCCACTTTAACAGATGTCCGATCATCATCCCTTACAACTTTTGCAGCAATTTTACGGTATATTTTAGATATTTCTCTCTCGAGATTTCTAACACCCGCCTCTTTAGTGTAGCGGGTAATTATCTCACCAATCGCATCTTCTGTAATTTCTGTTTCAACTTCACCAAGCCCGCACTTCTCTTTTTGTCTTTTACTTAGATATCTGGTTGCAATATTTAATTTTTCAGGCTCTGTATAACTGGAGAGCTCAATTATTTCCATTCTGTCTCTTAAGGGGACGGGAATCTGTGAAAGAGTATTTGCAGTTGTAATAAACATTACATCGCTAAGATCATAATCCAGATCAAGATAGTGATCGTTAAAGACATTATTCTGCTCAGGGTCAAGGACCTCAAGGAGAGCTGAGGCCGGATCCCCTCTGAAATCAGAACTCATCTTGTCTATTTCGTCAAAAAGAAAAACAGGATTATCAACTTTTGCCCTTTTAAGACTCTGAATTATTTTGCCAGGCATTGCTCCAATATAAGTTCGCCTGTGACCGCGAATCTCCGCCTCATCTCTAACTCCTCCAAGGCTGAGACGAACAAACTCTCTTCCTGTGGCTCTTGCAACAGAACGGGCCAGAGAAGTTTTTCCGGTACCAGGAGGTCCAACAAAACAGAGTATTGGGCCAGTCAATTTTCCAGAAAGCATCTGAACAGCAAGATGTTCAATTATACGCTCTTTAATTTTTTTAAGACCATAGTGGTCCGCTTCAAGAATATCCTCTGCATCCTTTAAAGCTGGAGCATCAGAAGTCTTTTCACCCCACGGCAGCTCACTAATCCAGTCAAGATAATTTCGGATTACAGTTGCTTCAGCGCTCATTGCAGGCATCATCTGAAGCTTCTTCATCTCTTTTTTGCTCTTTTCGAGTGCCTCTTTACTTATGGCCGGTTTTGACTTTATTGTTTTCTCAAGACTTAATAACTCAACTCTAAACTCATCTTTCTCACCAAGCTCACGCTGAATAGCATGCATCTGCTCATTGAGATAATACTCTTTCTGTGTGCGTTCCATCTGTTTTTTTACTCTTGTACGGATACGCTTTTCCACCTGCATAACCTCAATCTCAGATTTCATTACCTCATAAAGTGATTCCAGCCGTTTTACAGGATCTGTCATTTCTAAAAGATTTTGTCGCTCTTTCAACTTAATCTGTGAAAGATGAACAACAACCGCATCTGACAGATGTGAAGGATCATTTATATCTTTTACAGCCAGTAAAATTTCAGGAGGAATAATTTTACTATATCTTACATATGTTTCAAAACTCTTCTTTACTTCTCTTATTATTGCAGCAATTTCAATATCATCTTTTAATTCATCACTTAGTTCAGCAAGTTCATTATATTTAACAAAAAAGAAATCCTCTTTTCCTGTATACTCTGTAATTTCAACACGTTTTTTACCCTCGACAAGTATTTTAACAGTCTCGTCAGGAAGCCTTAACATCTGAACAATATTTGCAAGGGTTCCTATTTGAAAAATATCTTTTGGATAAGGATTATTAATCCCGGATTGTTTCTGTGTAGCCAAAACAATCATTCTGTTGCTTTTCATAGCCTCTTCAAGTGCTGCAACAGATTTATCCCTGCCAACAAAAAGCGGTGCAACCATATGGGGGAAAACAATAATATCCCTAAGAGGAAGCAGAGGATTATACAGGGTATCATTTTCTAATTCTTCTTTTATATCTTCAGTGTGATCACTCATAGTCATTCCTTACATTTTAATAAAAAGTTACTCTTCATAATCAAGAGTAATCAAAACAGCACCTGATGTCATTAATTATTAACTTATGCCGGTTCTGCTTTATCTTTTTCAAAGACAACCAGAGGACGTTCCTTTTTAAGAACGGAGTCTTCACTTACAACAACCTCCTTGGGATTATCCATTGAAGGAAGTTCAAACATAACATCGAGCATGGTCTTCTCAAGAACAGATCTTAACCCTCTGGCTCCTGCAGATCGCTCCATTGCACACTTGGCAACAGCCTGAAGAGCTGACTCAGTAAACCTGAGCGAAACACCATCCAGATCAAGAAGCTTTGAATACTGTTTAACAAGGGCATTCTTAGGCTTGGTTAGAATCTGAACAAGTGCTTCTTCATCAAGTTTATCAAGAGTCGCAATAACAGGCAATCTTCCTACAAACTCAGGAATCAAACCAAACTTAAGAAGATCTTCGGGTTGAACTTCAGCCAGAAGCTGACCTACGGTCAAATCCTCTTTATTCTTGGTTTCTGCCCCAAATCCCAGTGTTTTCTGACCCATTCTACGTTCAACTATCTGCTCCAGACCATGAAATGCACCTCCGCAAATAAACAGAATATCAGTGGTATCTACCTGCAAAAAATCCTGTTGAGGGTGTTTTCGCCCTCCTTTGGGTGGTACATTGGCAATGGTTCCTTCTATAAGTTTTAACAGGGCCTGCTGAACACCCTCTCCGGAAACATCTCTTGTAATTGAAGGGTTGTCGCTCTTCCTTGAAAGTTTATCAACCTCATCAATATAAATGATTCCTCTTTGTGCTCTTTCAATATCGTGATCCGCATTCTGAAGAAGCTGCACAATAATATTTTCAACATCTTCTCCAACGTATCCGGCCTCAGTAAGAGCAGTTGCATCAGCAATTGCAAAAGGAACATTCAGGATTCTGGCGAGAGTTTTTGCAAGCTCTGTCTTTCCGCTTCCTGTTGGTCCAAGAAGGAGAATATTAGATTTATGAAGTTCAACCCCATCATCCTTTTTCTTATTCTTTTTAGCATCTATTCTTTTATAATGATTATAAACAGCAACAGAAAGCACACGTTTTGCATTATTCTGACCAATAACGTGCTCATCGAGAAAGGCATTTATATCTGCCGGCTTAGGCAATTTCTGTGGTGAACTTTGTTCATCCTGAGTATCAAGTTCTTCTGCAATAATATCATTGCAAAGACTGATACACTCATCACAAATATATACGGTAGGTCCTGCAATAAGTTTGCGAACCTCCTTTTGACTCTTTCCACAAAAAGAGCAACTTAATGTCGGTCTGTCATTTCCACGTCCACGAGACAAATTAGTACCTCTTAATCAGTGATTAAAATTATTAAGGTTATTATAAACCCCTCGCATTAAATAATAGTGCTAAAACTATTCGAAGCAAGGGGCAAAAGTATAATTCTTGCCAATACCTATTTTTTACCTTTAATAACTTTTTTCGGTTGCATAACATCATCAATGATTCCATATTTCAGGGCATCATCAGCTGTCATTATGTAATCTCTGTCTGAATCCTCTTTAATTTTTTTAATGGTCTGGCCGGTTCCTTCTGCAAGAATTTTACTAAGAGTCTCTCTTAATCTCAGAATCTCCTTTGCATGAATCTCAATATCAGATGCCTGACCCTGAACTCCACCTAACGGCTGATGAATAAGCACCCTCGAATTGGGAAGAGCGAATCTTCTTCCCTTGGTACCGGCACTTAATAATACTGCAGCCATTGATGCGGCCTGCCCAAGGCAGATTGTAGAAATAGGACATCCCACATACTGCATAGTATCATAAATAGCCAGTCCCGCTGAAACTGAACCTCCTGGAGAATTCAAATAAATCATAATCTCTTTTTCAGGATCATCTGAATATAGATATAAAAGCTGGGCAACAACTATATTGGCAACTTCATCTGATATAGAAGTTCCAAGAAAGATAATTCTATCCTTGAGAAGTCTTGAAAAAATATCCCAGCTTCTCTCACCCCTGTGTGTATGCTCAACAATTTGGGGATATGGAATATACGAACTGCTAATATCTCCAAAGCTTTTAAAATCATCCATAACTATTTTCCTTTCAGATTTACCCTTCAGCTCTATTCTTCAGTTTTTTCAGTACTCTTTTTTGCAGCACTCTTTTTTGTAGCAGTACTCTTTTTTGTTGTACTCTTTTTAGTCGTGGCACTCTTCTTGGTCGTGGCACTCTTTTTTTCTGTACTCTCTTCAGTTCCCTTTTTCTTAGGCTCAATCTCTTTTATCTTAACCTTTTTTAAGAGAAAATCAAAAACCTTGTCATCCAGTATCTGACTCTCAGCTTCATAGCGATAATCAGAGTTGGCATATTCGGCTTTTATTCTCGCTACCGGCAACCCTGTTGCAGCTGAAACATCCTGATAATGTTTTTCCATATCCTCTTCAGTTACTTTAATATTCTCTTTTTTTGCAACACCTCTGATAAGAAAATAAGAATAAACAATATTTCGCGCAGATTTTTCCAGTTCCTCATTTTTTGCGGGTTTTTTATCATTATCATCTGAAGAATCTTTACCGTTTTTCTTTTCGAGCTGTTTATTTACCCGATCAACAGCCTCATCGTGCTGGGCCTGCATTGATTCAAACTGCTTTGCCAGAATTGACGGAGGAACCTCTCTTGGGTTTTTCTCATAAAGAGCTTCAAAAAGCTGAGTCTGAAGATTTCCCTTCTGACCTTTTTCAATATATTCTACATATTTCTTTGAAATATCAGCTCTTAAATCAGCGAGAGTTTCAAAGTCACCAACATCTTTTGCCATCTCATCATCAATAGCAGGAAGAATTCTATCCTTATGATCAACGACTTTACATAAAAATGGCATTTTATTTTCAGATGTTCCAAATTCAACCTCAAATTCATCATTAAGATTTTTACCTGGAAGTACCGGCAGAAGCTCTTTAGGGCAAAGTCCCTCTTTAACAACAAACTCCTGATCAGGCATTGGTGTCTCTGACCAGGTTTTATCCTCATTCTGCTTGCGCATTTCAAGCTTTACAGAATCACCATCTTTAATTTTACGTGGTTTCTCCAGCTCTTTAAATGTAGCGAGAGTAGCCTGCATTCTCTCAATCTCATTATCAATTATTGATTCATCAACATCAA
>JAFGVO010000037.1 GCA_016937935.1 Deltaproteobacteria bacterium
ATGAGCCTTCAATTTTTTTTGATTATTGCGGGATTCTGGATTTTAAAGCCCCTTAAAAAGACCATTTTTATTGAGTTTTATGACAAGAGCGGACTTGACCTTCCGGGGTTTCATTTAACTGCTTCAAAAGCGGAGCTTATTGCTAAAAATGTTAATATGGTTGTTGCATTTTTTGCAATGGTGCTTTTTGTAACTGTTTCTAAAAAACTTAAAAAAGAGAAGCTTTTAACAGCTCTGGCTCTTTTTAGTGCTGCTGCAGTTTCTTTAGCCGGTCTGTTTGCTCAATATCCATCCGATGTATCAGTATTTATGTTTTACAGTGCAGGGGATCTGTTTAATATGCTTTTAGTTGCAGGCTTTTTTGCATTTTTAAACGACTCAGTAAGTGCCCTTCAGGCAAAAAAACTTTATGGCACTGTTATTTTTGGCGGAGTTGCAGGGGGCGTTGCGGGGTCTACAATTTTTAGATCATTTGTTAATACCGGTTCATTAAACCTGTGGATTTTTATCACTCTGTTACTGGTGTTTTTAATTATTGCTCTTTCTGTTACTGCAGGAAAATATTTAAAGAAAAATTCTGAAACTTTTAATAGATCTTCAAATTTACCTGCTCCTGAAAATTATGAAAAACTTCTTAACACAAAAGAGCTTCAAAAGATTTTCAAATCAAAATATATTCTCTCAATCGGAGCCATTGTGGGATTGTATGAACTTGTTTCAACTATTATCGATTATCAATTTACCTCTGCAGTGGCCTCAGCATTTAACGGACACCATATTGGCGAGTACTTTGGAGAGGTCTACCTGTCAGTCAATATCATATCCCTTCTGGTGCAGCTTCTTTTAACCGGTACTCTTTTAAAAAGAGCCGGAGTTTTAAAAACAGTTATGGCACTTCCTGTTGCTCTTATCGCAGGAACACTTCTGTTTGCACTGGCTCCGGTACTTTACATTGCAACATTTTTATGCATAAGCGACAACGCACTAAACTACTCAATAAACCAGTCTGCAAAAGAGACCCTCTACACGGTAATAAAAGGTCAGAGCAGATATACGGCAAAGGGTTTTACAGATATCTTTGTGCAGCGCAGTGCAAAAGCTGCGGGGGTAAATCTCACACTTGTTTTATCTATGCTTTTACCCGTAAGATGGCTTGCAGTTTTAAGCGGCGTACTTATATTTATCTGGATACAGGCTGCAAAATATGCGGGAAGTTATTTTGAAAAAAATTCGGGAGATTCAAGTGGCAAAAAAGAAGAAAACCAAAGTTCAGCAAATATCAAAACAGACTTTTACAAACAATCCGTTCCAGAGTCTGACGCTTCCCTTTAACCCTGATGCCAACGAGGCTGACTCACAAAACAATAAAGCTGAACCTTCTTTAAAATCGGATATTGCTCTAAAACAGCCTGCAACTAAAGAGCTGAGTGATGAAGAAGTGCTGATGGCAATGATGGATTCTGCAAAACCCATAAAAAATAAAAAAGAGACTGTTCCTGCTGCCAAAACTGAAATAACTCATAAAGCTGAGAACGTTTTACTACCTGCAGTCAGTGGAGGCACAAGTGAAACTTTTTTTGAAGAGACAAACAGAAACTGAACAATAGAAAATGATGACGGGTTTATTTATGGCTATGTCAACTCCCTTTCCAAAAAAATATTCAGAGATCTGAAAAACGGAAATATACCTGTTGATGACTCTTTTGACCTTCACGGACTGACAACACAGGAGGCAAAAAAAGAGCTACAGGCATTTATTGTAAACTCCTTTAACGGCGGAAGAAGCTGCCTTCTGATTATTCATGGTAAAGGAAACACATCAAGGCATAATATCGCGATTATAAAAGAGCATATTCCATCGTGGGTCACATCTAAAAATCTATCCAGGGCCGTATTGGCCTATGCAACTGCACTTCCAAAAGACGGAGGAACAGGGGCAATCTACCTGCTTTTAAACAACTGAAAAACTATAACTTTTGAAGGGCTTTTCTCGCTTCTTCTCTGTCATCAAAGTGTGTTTTGGCGGTGCCGATTATAACGTAATCCTCGTGACCTTTTCCTGCTATCAGAATTGTATCATCAGGGCGTGCAATTTTTACTGCTGCATTTATTGCCGCTTTTCTGTCAGTTATATTGAGATACCCCTTTTCAACGTCTGGATTTTTTTCAAAATCAAAAAGTCTCATACCATCTTTAATAACTGCATCTTCAATCATTGCAATTATATCAGATGGGTCTTCGGTTCTCGGGTTATCACTTGTAATAATCGCAATGTCTGAATTTTGAGCAACAGCTTTTCCCATTAAAGGACGCTTCTCTTTATCTCTGTCACCACCACACCCGAAAACAGTTATTAACCTTCCCTTTGTCAAGGGAGTAAGTGACGAAAGAACTTTTTGGAGTGCATCAGGAGTGTGTGCGTAGTCAACAAAAATTGAAAAGCCTTTATTATTTTCAACTCTCTCAAGACGTCCGGGAACATTCTTAAACGCCGACAGTGCCTTTGCCCCGGCTTCTGCACTTACCCCCATGGCCATTCCAATACCCAGAGCCATAAGCATATTATTTAAATTGTATTTTCCAGACAATGAAAAATTAATATCAAATTCACCTTGCCGGGTGTTTACTCTCACATTGGTACCATCAATTGTAAAAACCGGCTCTTCAACGGGTCTTAACTCTGCGCCGCTTAAATAATCAGTTGAAACAGTAATAACCTTCGCGTCAGTATTTTCTATTATCTTCTGTCCAAAAGGATCATCAATATTTACAACAGCAACAGCATCTTTATTATTAGCTATTGCCTTTGTAAAAAGAAGCATCTTGGCATCACCGTAAGATTCCATTGTCTTATGATAATCAAGATGATCCTGTGTCAGATTTGTAAACGCCACCACATCAAAATCAACACCGTTTAAACGTCCCTGAACAAGTCCGTGACTTGAAGCCTCCATCACAACTGCATCAGCCCCGGCATCCAGCATTTTTCTAAAAATATTCTGAACAACCGTAGCCTCAGGTGTTGTATGATTTGCCTCCCATTTTTTATCTTTTAACCGGTACTCAATTGTCCCCATAACACCGGTATTAATATTTTGAGCATTTAATATGCTCTCAACCAAATATGTAATTGTTGTCTTACCGTTTGTGCCGGTTATTCCCGCAACCTTTAATGACTTTGAAGGTTCACCAAAACTTATGGCAGAAGCGTGCCCTAAAGCAGCTCTTACATCTTTAACAATAATAACCGGAAGTTCTGTATCCTCAGCTTTATCACTTAAAAGTGCAACTGCCCCATTAGCCTCTGCAGAATTAATAAACCTGCTACCATCTGCCGACGCACCTTTTATAACAGCATAAATGTACCCCTGCTTAACATCTCTTGAATCGTGACTAATCCCTTCAATAGAAACATCCTTTAAATTATTTATCAAAGTGCCATTTAACCTGCCTGCAATATGAGTTAAATTTTTCATCACCTACTCCTTGTCACCTAAAGGTGTAAAATTAACCTGCACATATGAACCTTCTTTAACAGGCTGACCAGGTGGAGGAATCTGTTCTGTAGAAATTCCCGTCCCCATAAACAGAGGTCTCAATTTTGATTTTTCAATTTTTTTCAACACCGTATTCATAGTTGCTCCCTTTAAATCGGGAACTCTGACCTCACCTTTTTGAAGAGGAAGATCATACGGGGTAATCATCTGTAAAGCTTTTACAACATCACTATTTAAATCAGGATCTTCCTCGTCAAGGTCTTCGTCCAATTCCTCGGGAACCTCCTTTGCCGCCTCCTGACGTCTCTTTTTAACAGTGGCAAAATCAGGAGATATTCCCATATCTCGCATGGCCTTTGATGCAATGCGCTTAAACACCGGAGCACTTACTGTTCCCCCAAAATAACTTACAAGGGGCTCATCTATAACAACTGAAATTACCAGCCGCGGTTTATCCGCAGGAATAAAACCGAAAAATGAGGCCACAAATTTTTCACTGTCTTTGTACCCCTTGGAACCTGACGACTTTTGAGCAGTCCCTGTTTTTCCGGCTACTAAATATCCCTCCATTGCAGCTTCTGTTCCTGTTCCCCCTTCTTCAGTAACAGATGTCATCATATCCGCAACAAGTCTTGCTGTGCGCCTGCTTAAAACCCGACGTCTCTCCTCTTTATGAAATTCGTAAATAATATTTCCCTCAGCATCTGAAATCTTTTTAACAAGAGAGGGCTTCAATAACACCCCGCCATTTGCAATGGCACTAAGAGCTGTTGCCATCTGAATTCCTGTAACACCAATGCCCTGTCCAAATGCAACTGTAGCAGTTAGAAACTCATTCCACCTGTCAAAGTGCTGAAGAAGACCTTTTGATTCATATGGAACCTGAACTCCGGTCTTTTCGCCAAAACCAAACCGCTTTAAATAATCGTGGAGTTTTTTAGCGCCCATCCTTGCAGCAATCTTGGCAAAACAGATATTACTTGATCTCTTGAGACACATCCGTGGATTCAGCCATCCATCACGGTGATCATCGTGAAGAACAACATCGTAAAATTCCATCCGCCCACGCTCGCAATAAGTCTCTTCGTCAGGTCTGATTGCGCCGGAATTAAGAGCAGCGGCCAGTGTAAAAACCTTCATGGTGCTTCCAGGCTCAAAGACATCGAGAACCGGTCGATTGCGCCTTTTGGCAGATGTTGATCTTCCAATGTGATTAAGATTAAATGTGGGCCAGCTTGCCATTGCAAGGACCTCTCCGGTATTGGGGTCCATAACTGTTATTTCACCGGATTTTGCCTGAAACAGTCTCACAACGTTTTCGAGTTCTTCTTCTACATCATACTGAAGATTCTGATCTATTGTTAAAGAGATATTGTTTCCTACAAGCCTGTTTTCACCAAATGCCCCTTTAGTAAAAATAATATTTCCCCCGGCATCTGCAAGTCCGCTGGCCGCATCCTGATTTCCTCTTAACTCTTCATCATAAAGACGTTCAAGACCTTCAAGACCTTTTGAATCAATACCGGCAAAACCAATAACCTGAGCAGCCAGTCTTCTTCCCGGATAAAATCTCTTGCTCTCTTTAATTGTATGAATACCCTTTATATTCTCTTTTTTAATCAATTTGGATTCAGTGGGAGAGACCTGTCTCTTAAGCCATACAAAATGCCGTGGAGATGAGAGCCTTTTTTGAATAATCCCCACATCCTGTCCCAGAATTTTTGCAATAATTATTGCGTCCTTCCCTGGATTTTCAACCTCTCTTGGATCCGCATAAACAGAATCAACCTCAACTTCAACAGCAAGCTCCTCCCCATAGCGATCTGTTATCAATCCCCTTCTGGCAGAAAGATGAATACGTCTTGTATACTGTGCTTTTGCAATACCTGTAAGTTCATCATGTCTGGTGACCCCGAGATTCCATGCCCCATGCCCTACCGCAATAAAACCGGCAGCTACAAACAGCATGATAAACACAACTCGAAATCTAATCCAGAACACTCTGTCCCTGGAAAAAATTGACACGATTACAGAGCTCCTCCGGAGACTGAAACAATCTTCTGTTTTTTATTTACTGAAATTATTTTATCAAACCCGGGAGGTTCCATTTTAAGCTTATCCCTGGCTTCATCTTCAATAATTCCCGGGTCTTTCATTGATGCAAGTTCCAGCCTGAGCTCTCTGCGCTTTAACATCAGACGAGTCTGCTCTTGTCTGACTTTGCTCGCCTCATACCCAAGACGTATACCTTCAAACCGTACATGCAGATGATATGTAAGTGCACCTGCGGCAATAATTAATGATAGTGTAACTATAAAAAGATAAAATGGATTTACTCTGTAACTATCATTTTCAGATTTTTTTTTTATATTACCATTTTCCTGATTCTCAACCTTAACCTCTTTAGGTCTGATAATACTTTTAAGAGCAATCTTTTTTGCCTTTTTTGATTCGTTTTTTGAGGTGATGCGTCTGTTATCACTCATAAAACTCTCCTGATGGCTCGCACTCTCGAACTTCTTGACCTTCTGTTTAGAAGTTTTTCTGCACTGCTGACTCTTACACTTCTTCGTGAATTGTAAGCAGCAACTGGTTCGGGGCAATTACAAACGGGCATTCCCTGGGGACATGTACAAGGCTTAACCAGCTTCTCAAACTTCTGTTTTACCAATCTGTCCTCAAGTGAGTGAAATGTTATTACAACAACATTTCCTCCAATGGCCAGAGGCACAGGAAGAAGATCTAAGAGAGTTTCAAGCTCTTCCATCTCTTTATTAACCGCAATTCTTATGGCCTGAAAAGTTTTTGTTGCGGGATCGCTTTTACCGGGTTTTTTGTGCCCGATTACTCTTCTAACTGCTACAGCAAGATCAAGAGTAGTATTAAGTGAACCATCAAACTCCATTTTTTTAATGGATCTGGCAATTCGTCTGGACATGCGCTCCTCACCATAACGGTAAATAATATCCGCAAGTTCATCTTCACTCATCCCTGCAAGCATCTCTCTTGCAGTTTCACCCGCGGATGTGTCCATTCTCATATCTAAAGGACCTGCATTCATAAATGAAAAACCTCTTGAGGCAATATCAAGCTGATGAGAAGAGACTCCCAAATCCACAAGAAGTCCGTTTAGTTCTTTAACTCCGGCCTTTTCAAGAATCTCTTCCAGCTGAGAAAAACGACCGTGAAAAATAGATACTCTGTCCCCAAATTTTGCGAGTCTCTTTGTGGCGGCTTCTACAGCTTCAAGATCCCGATCAATACCAATGAGTCTTCCATCGGGATTGCTCATTTCAAGAATTTTTTCCGCGTGCCCGCCCCCTCCAAGTGTAGCATCACAATAGACGCCTCCACTTACAGGGTTAAGCAATGATATAGTTTCATCTAAAAGAACTGATGTATGTTCAAAATTATCCAAGACGTTTAACCTCCGGCATTAAAGTTCAAATCCAGACAAGCCGGCTCTGACATCCATAATCGCCGCCATTGCTTCATCCTGCGCACTCTGCCATATGGCACTATTCCAAAGTTCTATTGTTCTGGTCATGCCGACAAAAGTGGCTTCCTGCTCAACTTTTGCAAAATCCCTGTGGGTAGCAGGAATAAGAATACGCCCATGGCTGTCCAGCTGACACTCAACAGCATTTGCAACATAGAGCCTTTTAAGCATGATGACATTCTCATCAAAAATGGGTTTTGCCGAAAGTTTCAATTCAAACTCCTCCCATCTGGAAAATGGATAAATATCCAGATGAGGGTGCTTTGAGTCGAGAGCAAAGGTCAGTACAACTTTATCATTACCCATTGATACAATTGCATCACGGAATTTTGCAGGAAGACTCGATCTCCCTTTTCCATCAACTGAGTAATTATAACGGCCTTTAAACATATCTTCCCACTTTATCCCACTTTATACTTATTAATAGAAAACACAGGTTCAACTTTTAGTCAATTTTTTTATAATAACAAATGTTTATCTTTTTTTAGTATTTAAGCAAAAAAATTTACAAAATAAATATAAAACGATAAAAAACAACTACTTATACATTTTGTGGGAAATTGTGGGAAGAAATATATATTTGAAGAAAATCCAACAGATGATACTTAATACAGACGTTCACTATAACTTTTAAGGAGAACCAGATAATGAATTCACACCGCTCAAGTGACAAACACGGCAATATTACAGTTACCCTTCTAATTATTTTCGGGCTGATTATTTTAGGCTCTGCAGGATTTCTTTTATTAAGCAAAAAGAAGGCTCCTCCAAAAATTGTAACAACTACAGAAGTACAAAGAGAAAAAGAGGCCTTTTTAGCACCTGAACCAATTACTGTAGATCATCGCCCGCGAAATATCCCCGCAAGTGACAGTGATGACTCTAATCAGGCACAAACTGAAACCGCTTCGACAAAAAAAATCATGCGTCCCAGACTGCCCAAAAGCAGCACCACCGAAAATAATGACCCCGTCTCCAGTGGAACAATTGACACAAAAGAGCTTTCTTTGTTTATCAATTCAAAATTCTATTCCGTAAAAAGTTGCTACGAAAGACGCCTTAAGGTAAACCCCATGATGGAGGGGGTGGTGGATCTGAGAATAACTGTTCTCCCTTCGGGTAAAGTTGCCGGAGTCTATGTTAACAGCGACTCTGTCGGTGATGCCCTGATGCTCGAATGTGTAAAAACTACTGTTAAAAAATGGCAGTTTCCAAAACCGACAGGCGGAAAAATCATATTTGACAAGCCCTTTAATTTTAAGAAGAAAAGCTGATACTTCTGTTGGCACTTCAAATAATATTCTCATTCTTCAACAACTAAAATTAAGCAGTATAAATGAAAATTAAAAGTCAGATAAAAGTAACCATTGAAAATTTAAATCATAACGGACAAGGTGTTGGAGTTATTAATGGCTTCAATGTAATTGTGGATGGCTCTGCACCAGGGGATACTCTCCTTTGTGAAATAACAAGCGCCAAC
>JAFGVO010000401.1 GCA_016937935.1 Deltaproteobacteria bacterium
AATACTTGATTCCTGTTTACGATGGCAGTCAGGTATTATTCCCAGAGTAGTTGATTCTGCAGTAATTATTGATGAAGACAGCAACATTGTTCAATATTTTTATAACAGTGATAATAATACTGAAACTATCAAAAGCAGATATCAATTGATGCTTGATAATTTTATTCCAAAAATAAATTATTTTGAATCTCTTGAGCAGATTAAACATTATCACTGGAATGAAGACGGGAAGTATTATCTTGTTTCAACTTATACATATTCATTTGAGGGTAATCTTTATACTGTTGCAATACAATATAACAGTGATGAAATACTCGGTGAGTTTTTTGATAATATTTTAGGGGATGCCGGAAAAGACAGGGTTTTAAATGTTGTTGATGACAGTGGTAATATTGTTTATGGAGATGATTTTATAAAATCTGCCGAGTTTAATGTTGCAAAGAGATTTCCTACAACTTTTTACAAATGGAAACTTCAGATTGCACCAACAACCGGAGCCATGTTCAAAAACAGAGAACAGAAGGTTAAAATTTCTTCCTGGGTATTAATTCCCGCATCTTTTGGAATTATTGTTTTTGGTATTTTTGTATTAATTCTGGTCTGGGTGAGAGAGCGCAGGTTGAATGTTTTAAAAAGTGACTTTATTGCAAATACATCCCACGAATTGAAAACGCCTCTGGCTCTTATTAAAATGTTTTCTGAGCTATTGGCTATGAGGCAGGTGGATGATCCATTAAAAATATCCCAGTATCATGAAATTATTTTAAGAGAGACAGAGCGTCTTACAGCTTTAATTGATAATGTTCTGGATTTTTCGAAACTTGAGCGAGGCAGATCCGTATATCGCTTTGAAAAAATAAATCCAGCCAATATTGTAAACTCGACTATTGATGTTTACAGACATAGGGTTGAGGCTATGGGGGCAACCCTGACTCTTAATATTGAGCCGGATATTCCAGTAATCAGAGCTGATGAAGATGCAATTACATTAGTACTTTTAAATCTTATTGATAATGCGATAAAATATGCAGCAGGTACGGATGTAATCGGTGTTGAGCTTTACAGGCGAGGAAAATTTATTTATCTGGATGTTTATGACAGAGGCAAGGGAATTCCAGCGATTCATCTCAAAAGAATTTTTGAGAGGTTTTACAGGTATAAAGATGATTCACATTTTAATAAACAGAGAGGTTCCGGAATTGGCTTAAGTCTTGTAAAACATATTGCAAAATCCCACGGAGGCTACACTACAGTTTCAAGTACTCCTGGAGTTGAAACAAGGTTTTCAGTACGTTTTGCTAATATTTGTAAGGATAAAAATGGAGAGTGAACTCTAATAATAAATCTATTTTTCGATCTGTTTTATCATCTTTTTAATCTCTTTTTGTTCATCAATATTTTGTGACTTGTCTGCAAGTTCCTGTAAAATGCTAAGGGCTCCCTTTTTGTCTCCCATTGCCTTTTTGCAAAGTGCGAGATTAAAAAGTACCTCTGGAAGTGGCATGAGTGAATAGGCCATTGTAAATCTTGTGGAAGCTGCTTCATATTGACCTACATTATACAACTCGGCACCCATTAAGAAAAATTGTCTGGCCTGATCAATGTTTTCTGCTTTGGGAACAAGTTTTATATACTCCTGAAAAAAGTCTAGAGCATCACCAATATGTCCAAGTTTAAGGTGTGCGAGTCCGATGTTGTATAAAAGATCTGGATGGGGTGAAAATGTGTATGCCTGCTCAAATGCGTCAATAGCTCCCTGCCACTGTGATGTCTCAAATAGTTTCTGACCAAGAATAAAAAATCTTTTAGCTTCAAATGTTAATTTTTCATCCTGTGACGAAGCGAAAATTGTTTCTCCATTTTCAAGTTTTTTTACCAGCATGACAGCTTTTTCTTTTTCGCTATCTTCAGCAATTAATGCATATTCCTGCATGGTTTTAATTGCCAGATTATTTTGCTTGTTGCGGGCATATGCTCTGGCTGCCTCGTAAAGCATCTGTGGATTTTTTGTCTGTCTATAAGAGGTATTAAAAAGTTTGGCCGCTTTTACATGGTTTCCGCTAAGAGTTGCTATCCATGCCTCTTCTTCTGGAGATTTTGAGACGTTACTTTTATGTCCTCCAGGCATGGCAGCAGGTTTGGGAATATTGGGGTCTCTTTTGTAAACAGCAGTATTGTCCTGTGGGGATGCAAGTAATATGGCAACTGCCAGGGCTCCCGCATCATTGTTTTCATGATTTCCCTGAATTATTCCGATAGCAATATTTTTACTGAAAGGATCACTTGTTCTCTCTGGAATAACTATTTTATCTTCAGAAGATGCAACCTGAAAATATATAGTTATTTTGCCCAGTTCAAAGTTGTATTTGGAAAGTTCAGCCTGTGACTCACGTATGAGTTCTTCTGAACTTTTCTTGTTCCCGCCGGACATATAGCTTTTAACCATACTCTCTGCCTGATGCTGCATTTTAGCATTGGGGATAAGTTTATCAATTTTGATCAGGTTACGTTTTTCGTTAATTGTCTTGAGTAAATTATTTGCAATATCAGTCAGATTAGCATCAGGGACAATCCTGGCCATATCAACAACCAGATAAACTGTGTGTCCTTTTTTATAAACGCCTGCCCCGAAACTGTTAACTCCACCATGACTTATTTTGCCGGCAGTTAATGGGTTTGATATTAATTTCTGTGCTGCATCATCAATTGAATCAGAAGTGGTGTAGCAGCTGAGGGCAAATCTTGCAAAACTTCCATTTTGAACAATTCTGTCTAAATCAGACAGACTCTTATCAATAGTTCCCTCTGCAATATTTTTTGCCAGCAAAGTAGCCGTTTGAGTAAGTTTTTCATTATAAATGATAGGGTCAACATTTTGTGATGCCCGAAGCATATTGATTTTTTGTAGAATAAGTTCTTTTTGATTGTTTATTAGGGGGCCGTTATTTGAATGTGCACACCCTAATGTGGTAATTATAATAAATGAAGTTAAAATAAATTTAACTCGAGTTAAAATATATTTAACTGTTTTGTAAATTAAGGTTGTCATTATGAATAGTCCGTATTCAGTAAAAAATATATTATCTTCGTTGTTAACGGGTAAAAAATGTTAAAAAAAGTTAATAAAATAAAACTGTTAATTACTATTGTAGCCTCTTTGTTTATTTTTGCAACAAATAGTAAAGTTTATGCCCAGTCTGTTGATGGTGTAAATGTTGATACTCTCAGGCCGGCTCCTGGCACCAACGCCATATTCAATCTTAATTTTCCTCAGGTAAAGAGAAAAAATTACTGGAGTGCAGGTGCTGTTATTCATTATGGCTTCGAACCTGTAAAGAGAACTTTTACTCCTCCTGGGGGCAGTACTTTTACAGATTACCCTTTAAAGAACAGGCTTGAGGCGGATCTTTCATTTTTAATGGGCATTACATCATGGCTTGAACTTGGGGTGGTTGTTCCTGTTGTTGCATATCAGAATTCAGACAGTGGTGATTATAATGTTTCACCAGCCGGCGTGGGAGACCCCGGACTGATTGCCAAAGCACTTTTAAAAAAGGGCAAAGCATGGGATCTCGGGGCTTCAATTGAGCTGACAGTTCCCCTTGGGTATTATGCCTTTGGAGGAGACGGTTTTTTTGGATATACTGCACCATCCTTTTTACCATCCTTTTTAGCATCTTATAAAAAAGGAAGATTTATTTTTGGTGGAAATGCAGGAGTTCTATTCAGATCTATGACAAATTCTGCTGCATACAGTCAGAAGTTTGCGGGAACATGGAGTGTTGGAGCAGCTTTTGATATTAGGGATTTTGAAGAGTTTGGGGGAATCAGGATTGGTCTTGAAAATAATGGTCAGGTGGCTTTTGGTATTTCCAGCCTGGCTCAGCTGCCAATTGAGATAATCGGCGGGCTTAAATACCGGACAAATGCGGATATTGTTATCTCTGCAGGAGCCGGAGTAGGCCTTACTGATGCCCTGGGGACGCCTCTTTTCAGGGTCCTTGCGGGTGTTTATTACGATAAAGTACTTCATAACTGCCCTGCGGGTCCTGAGGATTTTGACGGTTTTCAGGATGATGACAAGTGTGTGGATCTTGATAATGATGGTGACGGTGTTGAGGATAAAAATGATAAATGTCCAAACCTTGCAGAAGATTTTGATGGTTTTAAAGATGAGGATGGTTGTCCCGAATATGACAATGATGGGGACGGAGTTCCTGATGTGATGGATAAATGTCCGCTTCTTGAAGAGGATAAGGATAATTTTGAGGATGATGACGGCTGTCCCGAAGAAGGTCCGGGCAAGGAGACTGTAAAAATTACAGATTCCCAGCTGCTTTTATCAAGTAAAATATACTTTGATTACGGTAAGACAGAGATCAAGGAAATCAGCTATGGTATTTTGGATAAAGTAGCAGAAACATTAAACAATAATCCTAATGTCACCCATGTTACAGTTGAGGGTCATACTGATAATGAGGGGACAAAGGAGTTCAATCTTGAGCTTTCAGAGTCAAGGGCAAAATCTGTTGTTGAATATCTTATTGGAAAAAATGTTGATGAGAAGCGTCTAACTTATAAAGGGTTCGGCTTTGACCGCCCAAAGGCCTCTAATGAAACCGAAGAGGGCAGAGCGATCAATAGAAGAGTCGAATTTAAAATTGAGAAAGACGGAGAATAATTATGTGTAACTTAAAATTTTTTAACTTAAAACCTGCTAACATAATATTTCAATTTCTATTTTTAACAGTTTTTTTCTTTTCGTCTGTTTTATACGCTGAGATTTGTCCACTTGATACTATGCCTGCAGAAGGTGACTTTGATGGTGACGGTATTTTAAATAAAGATGATAAGTGTTGTTATGTGACATCTTTATATGATGATAATTCCGGTCAGGTTTGTTCTGCGGAAGATAAGGATAGAAACGGCAATGGACAGCTTGGTTCTATTGAGCAGATGTGCTGTGTTAATACTGCAGTAGATGTTACTGATGCTGGAATTCCGGCTCATACTTATTGCGGTAAGGCAGTTGTCGATCTCTCCCAGGGAAGCGGCTGGAAATGTGAAAATGGGATGGCATTGGTTCCATGCGATAATTTTCTTCTTTATGACGGAATGAAGCCTGCTGTTAATCCGGGGAGCACAACTGGTGACCAGGATGCTGTAACATGTACTGCTGAGACATGTATCTGTTATACAATTGGGGATTATGACGGAGATGATATTATAACTACTGGTGAACCGGCCAATTTTTATCACAATGGTCCATTTGATAACTGCCCCACAACAGAAAATTCAGGAACCCTTGCGACCGGGCAGCCTGATAAAGATCATGATCTCTATGGTAATGAGTGTGACTCCTGTATTGATACTCCTGATACCATATTTGCTTACCCTGAAAAAATGACAGTTGATTATCTTGCTTCAAAGCTTGATGGGATTCAGTGTGATGTTGTGACTCAGGAAGGGTGTCCCAACTCTTATTGTGCACCGCGAGCTATTTATAATCCTATTCCATCTGCAGGTGTGAATGATAGTGAAGTATTGGAGGTTCCTGAGTTTGCATTTAACATTCTGGTTCTTAACATGTGTGCAGAGCCCGTTGATAAAGACAGAGATGGTGTGGCAAACAGCTGTGATAACTGCATTGCGGTTCCAAACTATGATCAGCTGGATTTGAATAAAAATGGTATTGGTGATGTTTGTGAGGAAACGGATTCTGATACATGGATAGATACTGCTACAGAGAGTGACTCAACAGATAGTGAATGTAGTGATACGGATACAAATTGTGAGGATTCAGAGTTTGATTCAAATGATACTGATTTATTTGATACATCTTCAGATTATAAAGACACAGATAAAAAAGATACTGACAAAATTGACAAGGATACATCTATTGACACTGGAGCAGTATCGTTTTCGGGTGGTGGAATAATCTCCTGTTCTGTTAATGCTGCCGGCAAATCTCAAAACAGTAACTCCCTTATTCATCTGTTGATTGAGACTCTTTTTTAAATCGATTGTTTTCTTTGATTCATTTTATATATTGATGTATGAAAAATATTCCTGAATTTTAACTATCCAAGGGAGATTTAAAATGGAAAGTTCAGACTGTATTTTTTGTAAAATTGCAAATGGTTTAATACCATCTAAAAAACTGTATGAAGATGATGAGATAATAGCTTTTGATGATATTTCACCACTGGCTCCGGTTCATTTTCTGGTAGTTCCTAAAAAACACATACCCTCATTAAATGAAGTTTCTAAAGACCTGGCGCCACTTTTAGGTCACATGAATGTTGTTGCTGTACAGCTTGCAAAAGAAAAAGGTGTTGACAAAACCGGTTGTC
>JAFGVO010000402.1 GCA_016937935.1 Deltaproteobacteria bacterium
ACATACAGGATTAAGCAAGGGAGGCATATACCGTTTTTTTAAAAATAAGACGGAAGTTGCCCTGGCACTTTTTTTTGAATGCTACAGTTCAAATTTAGATTTTAAAGTTGAAGAGTGCCTTAACTGGAATCTTTCTATAGGTGAAACTATTTTTAAAATGATATCAAGGTATTCATCACCCGTTGAAAATGCCAGACGAACAGATAGAGTCTGGGTTAAACTGCTGCCTGAAGTATTAAATGATAAAAGGTTTTCTGAAACCAGAGCTTCACTGCTTAAGGAAATTGAAGTAAAGATGCTGTTAATTGCAGAGACTGTTGCCGCACGGGATGGTTTAAGAATGATTCCAGAAATGTATTCAAGGGTTCCCGATGCTATTGCTATAGGTTTGGGACTTATGGAAGGTTTTGCTATTCAGAGTGCCCTTGGAGGCCCTATTGAACATCAGGGAATTCTTGCAAAAGAGTTTGTGACAGCTATAGTTTCCAGATTTTTTGAGCGGGATAACTGAAATTATATTAATAACAATATGGAGTATTAAAAATGAAACGATTAACAATCGAAATTATTTATTCTGACGGAAGAACAGAAGTAAAACAGATTGGTATTGGTGTTTTACAAATTGGCAGGGAAGGTGCGGATATTAATCTTGGAGATAAAATTGCATCTGGTCTTCATGGTGAAATAACCGTTAGTGAAGAAAATATAACTTATAGGGATTTGGGTTCAACTAACGGGACCTATAATAATAGCGGTAAGAAGATTGAAGGAAATTATACTCTTATAAAAGGTACAGAATTAAAAATTGGAAACAGCATTATAAGAGTTATTTCATTAAATATGCCACAGAGCTCAACAGTTAAGGTACCTGCAGTTATAGAAACTCCACCGGCTGTACCTTCAATTTCAAAGGAGAATAAAATGGAATATAAACTTGATCTGGAAATGATGTTCAGAAATGTAATGAGAGATAAAAACTGGATTGTTAAAATTTTAATAATGGGACTTATAACTCTTATTCCCATTGCCGGAATTTTAAACCTCATGGGTTGGACTATCGCCATATATCATAACAGAAAAGACGGCATCTTTGAGCTGCCCGAAGCTAATCTTGGTTACATAGGGCAGGGGATAGGTCTTTTTATAGCATATCTCCCCCTTTTTGGAGCGTTTCTGGCTGTTCAGATTCTATCATTCATAATTCCATTTTTTATGATCATTGGAGTGCTCTTAAATATTGCTCTTGCTCTGTATTCCACAGCAGGTGCACCGGCAATTATGTATCTTTATCTGGAAGAGAATAATAAGTACTCATCAATGGAGTATAAAAAAATCTACGAATTCATTATGCAGGACACAAACTCATACATTCCCATATGGATAGCATTTTTTGTTGCGGGGATTGTGTCAGGTGCAGGTGCGTTAATATTTTTTGGTGTAATATTCACTGGCCCTCTAGGTGCCGTTCTACAATCACAGGCACTTGCTGAGTTTGTCATGTGCAGAAAAAATAGTAATTAGATTTTTAAACTAAAAGAAAATTAGTTATTGTTGAGAATCTTTGTGTTTTCAGCTCTGAATTTTAAAAGATTGCACATAAACCAGGCTCCGTAGATTCCAAATGTAAGGCTGGTTAAAATCATTCCTACAATGTTAATGCCAAAATATGTAGCACCTTCACCTGTAAAGTCCAGGGCATAACTTGCATCATTTAAAGAAATCTTAGTTCCTCTGTTAAAGTATTTGATGATATTGATCTCAAACCAGAAACTATAAATGCCCAAAGTGATCATTGTAAGTAGCATTCCAATAATATATGTTCCAAGAAGCTCGCTGCCTTCACCTTTAAATGAAAATGATCCAACATTATTTCCATCTTTGAGAATGTTTGTATTATCCATAAAATACCTGGTCATATTAACCCAGAACCAAGGGGCATAAATTCCAAATGTGATACCTGTAAGGATTGCACCAACTAAATAAGTAACAAACAGACTTCCAGCTGTACCGTTGAATTGAAGTGTATATGTGCTATTGTCTGAAGCAGTTGCGCTGGCGTTGTCAGTAAAATATTTTGTAAGTTTAACAAGAAACCATGGAATGTATATTCCAAGTGTTATTCCCGTTAGGATAGCGCCAACAATATATGTTCCAAAGAGACTTCCGCCGGTACCGTTAAATGTAAATTTAACATCTCCTGCTTCTGTCTTTAGAGTTAAATTCTCTGCGATATACTTGTAAAGATTTACAATAAACCATGGCAGATAAATACCCAATGTAATACCTGTTAACAATGTACCTACAAAAAATTTACCAAAAAGTGCCCCACCTGTGCCTGAAAATTCAATTTTACGTTCCATTATCCCTCCAAAAAAAATTATTGTCCGTTGGCATAATAAAAGAGATTTTAAACCATTTAATAATCAACTTTATTATCTGTTTTTTTGACTGGTTAATTAATAGTTTATTTTTTATAACTGGGCAAATAAAAAAAACTGATTTACTGGAAAAGTTAATAAATAATAAAATTATGAAGTGATGTTTAGTGATTCTTTTCTGAAAGCTGTCAAGACGCGATCAGTTACATCTGAGGCAAAGGCTTTTTCCTGTCGGGCGTCAAATACATAGGCTTTTGCTACGATCTCTACTAAAACCTGACCCTGTTCTGTTAATCTGTGTGACAGGAGAGTTGTCATTGGCTTTCCCAAAAAAAGATATTTTGACGCGAGAACTGACTCTTCAACAATTTCCCTTGCACGAATATGATTTGCCTCGGATGAAATAAAAAAATTCATTACAACCATACAATCCAGAGCTCCTGCGTTTGCACTTGCAACAGGTTCTGTGAGAAATTTATTTGTTGGAATGGATACCAGATTATCATCAAGAGTGACAAGTCTAACAGTTCTCAGACCAATCTCTTTTACCTCTCCGTAAAAACCTCCAAAGCTGATTCGGTCACCAACCTGAAATGGTTTGGTGAATAAAATTGCAAGACCTGCCATAAAGGATGCGGCTACATCTTTTAAAGCAAAGCCTGCAGTTACTGCAATTGTTCCTGACAGTGCAAGTAGAGCTTCAGATGATAGAGTGAACAGACTGGTGATAGCCAGAATAAATGCAGCCATATAAAGTAAAAATGAGGCGAGAGTGTCAATCTGCTTGATTGTCAGCCGGTGGGCCGAAATACGTTCACTGATCCCCCTTAAAATTCTTCGCATAATGCGAACGAGGATGAAAACTCCTCCAATCCAGGCAAGGGCATAGGGTATTGCCTGGGGATTGAATGCCTGCATCAGACCATTTGTTCCGGAATCGGGCATGGTTACTCCTTTTCAAATAACAGGTGATGCTGACGCAGCAGCTTTAAAACCTGCGGATAAAATCTAGGTGCCAGTGTGAGGCGTCGAGGATCTGTATGTTTGGGTTCCAGTAATCCGTACTCAGACAGAAATCTTACTGCAAAACCTGCAAAGTCATGTGATACATTAAGAACCTCACGAAGTTCTGAGATGGAGAGATTTTCATGCTGACAGATAGCTGCAAGAGTAAATAGAAGCTCCCTGTCCATTTGCAGCAGGTCACTAGCAAGGGACTCTGAGAACAGTCCCACTCTGATCTGGTTGTCACCGGTAGTGGTTAAAGCCTCAAGCCACAATCTTGTTGCCACACGAGGGTTGCCGTGACTTGACTCCCAAAGGAGTCTGAAAAACCCCTCAGCCCCGTCAATTACTTCAAAATCGCCGGTTACGCTTCTTGATGCGTCAAGAAGAACCTCGTCAAACTCTATTGTAAATCCGCTTCGTTTATTGCGTCTCGATATAAGTTCAAAAAGTTCATCCTGGGTCCATGACGGTAGAAACTGAAGTTTTCTAAAGTAGTGAAGTCTGCGCCTGCTTGCATTTAAAAAAGACCAGCTGAATGAGTTGAAAACAAGTACCCAGAATACTTTATCCGATGTGAAATTAACAAGCTGAATCAGTGATTCATACGCTTCATAGCCATCAACTGTTCGTAAAAATACGTTATGACCTTCATCAAGAAGTATTACACACTCTTCTCCTCTGTTTAAATGGCCGGCAATTGTCCCGATTACAGGAGGGGGATCGGTTATACCCAGGGGAACTGCCAGCTCTTCAACAAGTGCTTTTTCTGTGCGGAGTTTTTTACCGATACTGTGCCTGATTATTGGTACTGATTTAATTTCCCTGTTTAAAAGAGTCAGGAGTGTGGTTTTACCAACACCTTTTTCCCCAATCAGAACAAGGGAGCTGTCCTGTTTTGTAATTTTCCATTTTTCAAGTTGTTCAAGTGCGTCGTCTACAATTTTCTGTTTTGGTAAAATTACAACATCCTCTTCACCGTAAATCGGATACAGTGGAAACTCATTAATGTATCTCTGTGGAAGAACCATCGGGTAGAGGGAAGGGGTCTCTTTTCGTGAATTACGAGCCAGGCGTCTAAGGGATCGGGCACGAAGATATGCAAAAATGCCCCCTTCAGTCAGCAATAATTTTAATTTTTTTATTACTGAACCTGTAAAAAGTATAATAAGCACAGGTACTGATAAAATTGCACCTGCATAATGATTGAGCATCCATGTTCCTGTTTTGAACAGGACTTTCTGTTTTTCAGTTTCTGATGCCTGGGACGCATTATTGATAGTTTCATTAATCAGAGCAAAAGCGAGAGTTGAGCGCCATGTAAAAAATGCCCATACAAACCATAGACCAAGCCAAGTCCAGACAGACCAGATTATTAAAGTGCTTAAAAGTCCGGCCCCAAGCCATTCATTGCTCCACTCATAAATCATTCCACCCGCACAAAGAACAGAGCCAAGACGTTTATATGTTGATGCAAGCAGGGTTGAAACCTCAGGGGTAACCGGAATAAATGCAGGACGTCCCCTTGAGACTCTTCTTGTAAGACCTTCTAAAAGGTGGCGACCCAAAGCATATGTAATTGTCCATCTGACAGCAACTTCAATAAATTTGACTTCAATTGAGTTAAATCCAATTAAAGAAAGTGAAAGATATAATGTCCCTGCAACAACCATTGTTGGCATCAATGCTTCGGCAAGTCCCGCAATTCGTACAAGAGAGCCCACCCTGTGTCTGAAAAATTTCCCCCTGCTGAATTTTCTGATTCCAAGGGATACAATACGGACAAGTTTATGACGTAAAAGTCCAACAATCAGGAGCAAAATAATTGCGGTTATCATTCTGGCAATAACTGTAATACCTTCACGAGTTTTTATTTTTTCAGGAAGACGCAGAAGGTCATCTTTTTTAGTTTCATAAAAGCGATGAATGCTGCTTTGCAGATTGGAGAGATCAGCAAGAAGATCTGCAATCAGTTCTTTTGATAGTGAGTATGCCTGATTTCTTGTTTTTTCTGTTGAGAGAGCAAACAGGAGTGTCACTTTTTCACGTCTGAAGACCTGGAGATTTTTCTCTTTAAAAATACGGCAGTCATCAATTTCACTGTCCAGACGCTCAACAAGGGCTTTAAGAGATGCAATAACCGGGGCGGCCTCTTCGGGTGTACCAATTGCATCTGGTGAAGTGAGGGTTTTATCCAGAAGTATTGCAAGTTCTGAATCTGAGTTCTGTTGAAATGAGTCTGTAAAAGATGCTTTCTGGGAGTTTCGACGCATCTCCTGTAAATCTGAAATGAATTTTGAATCAATTATTTCATCGCGATTTTTATTAACTGCATTAATGAGTATGAGATGTCTTAAACCGGCACCTTTTTTTTCAAGCATTACCGCAAGATCCTTAAGACTTGATGACTCTTTTAACAGAGACTTTTTACGTTTGCCTATGGCATCCTGTATTGAAACTGCATCAGAGGCAATCTGATCAAGCTGAACTTTAAAACCTACAAATGAACCGGCCCTTGCCTTTGCTTCCATCTGGTGAACACGTTTTAATAATGAATCTATTTTTTTAGTATCTTTGAGCAGATAATCAGCTTTTTTACGAATCTGATTCCGTGGCTTTTTCAAGCTTTCAAGGGCAACAGTTGCGGGATCTGTCAGTTTCTGAAACCACTCATTTAAAGCTGTCAGATATTTTTTTCTGAATGCGGAAATCTGGATACGTGTGGAGAGATTTTTTTTCTCAAGCAATAACTCTTCACTGCGTTTTTCAAGAAGTCTGTTTCTTTTCTCAAGAGCCGACTCATATTTCTCAAGAGCTATTTTCTGTTGTTCCAGTTCCTGATTATATTTCTCCTGCTCTTTTTCCAGATTGATTAACTGATTGTCATACTCTGCCTGACCTGTTTCAAATAGTTTATGAGCTTCATCATATGCCTTCCACTCCTCATATCTTTTTTTCCAGCTATCATTTCTTTTTGGTGTGAGCTTGCCTTTGGGACGAATTGCATCAGGTTTTAAAGGAGCAACAGGTGCAACAGGCTGTACAGGAGGAGTTAAAACAGTATTGAGAATTTCACTTTTTTCAGGCAGGGGAAAAGATGATTCAATATTGTTAATTCTACTCTGAAGTTCGTCCATTGAAAGGGAGAGTGTTTTTTGTTCAAAAGAGAGAGCTTTTAGCCGATCAATTAACTGTGGCGGAGAATCAAGTGGAACATCGAAAAGTGATTCTATTGAAATCTCTTCGCTCAATTTTCCCTCAAGGAGAAGTTTTAATTGTTCTTTAATCTCAAGTAAAACAGGATCAATTTTAACAGCATTGGGCTTTTCCTCTTTGGTTTTATCACCTTTTGAATAAGAATCATTTGATTCAGTATCACTATCATTTGAACTGTCGCTATCTTTATCACTCTCATTGTCAATTGACTTGACTTGTGAAGAATCCGTTTCTTTCTTTTCTGGATAGACAGAAGTTTTAATATTTGTATTTATGCTTGTATCAGTATCGACTTTAGCAGATACATTAAAAACAGATATCATCACAACGGTTATTATACTTACGGCATTGAATGATTTTTTTATTACTTTATAATGTTTTTTTATAAATTGGTCGTGATCAGAATCTTTTGTTAACATAATATTTTTCATATAATTTTCTAAACTTTTTTATAAATCTATACAAACAAATACTATCTTTTTCATTCATAATTGGTTGATAATTATTAAAGGTATCATTTTGAATGCTGTGATTTCAGTCCTGCGTAAATTGCAAATGTCAGTGCTGAAAATAATGGTGAAATTGCTAATTGAATGGCAATATTTGCCAGTTGTCCAATTGCTGGTATAAATCCGAGAATTCCAGAAACAAGATTGACTCCAAGCATTATAAGCAAAAAAATTGTATAGATGCCAATTACAGAACCAGTATGACCATTAATCATTGAATTAGATAAAAAAATGGCTTTTATAAGGTTTGCTTTTTCAATAATCATTAGTGGGATAACAATTGATAATCTTGCAATTATTACCGGAAGCAGGAATAGAACGGCAAAAATTTGAAAAACAATAATAGCATTTTTTACAGGTGAAAAAATTGCAGATGCTGCAATGGATATTGAAACAGGTATACCAATAATGAGTGATAAAATTATGTTATATATAAAAAAGAAGCCAATAACAGGTAGTATATATTTAAACCCGCTCAAATATATTTTAAAAACAGATGTGTTATTATTTTTAAAGTATTCTCTATTGTTAATAATTATGAAATGTCCAGCCAGAGCAGGAATAATAAGAATAATTATACTGATTAAAACTGCAGCAGCAACACCAATAGTTCCAACTCCCAGTGTTCCTAAAAAGTTTGCCAGATTAGTAGTGTCTAAAAATGAAAAGTTACCATCAAATAGATTCAGAATTGAAGAGATAAGCATAATAATTGCGAGAATTGCTACAATAATAATTGGTACAGCAGGGATGAGGTTTATCAGAATGAGCTTCCCAAGTGAATTTGACCATATGTTGAATGTTTCACCAATTGTTTGTCCAATTCCAAATGAAACATCATATGAAAATTGGGGCAAATTGGGATTATTACCTTTTTCGCTATCAGTTTGTGTCCAATCCTGATCAGTTTTATCAGATATAATTATATTTTGAATTGAAGTTTGTATGTATCCGCAATATGGACAAGTATCAGTAATCATTGATGTGGAACGTCCGCATTTTGAACAGTGTAACATTTTTATACCTTGCTGATTATTGCTTTTAAATAAGTCATTTTAATGTGAATCCAATACTTTAAAATATTGACACTTGCAAGCTACAACGTTAATTAACTTTTTATGAGTTTGGAAGATATTAAAAAAACAGCCGCATTAGCACTTCTTGACATTGATGAGCCTGAAAAACTGGAAGGCGCATTTGCTGAAATGCTGGTAAATTTTGAAAAAATGATGGAAGTAGATATTAGTTCTCTCGAACCCACCACCCATGCTTTATCAAAGGGAAACCGCCTAAGAGATGATATTGTTACAAATAGTGACAATGCCAATGAGCTTGTCAGCCGTTCTAAAGATTCAAAAGGGCGTTTCTTTAAGATTCCTAATGTGCTTTAAAGCTGTGGCAGGCAAGGAATAATCATATGACTTTATTAAAAAGCTGGCATGGTCTTTTAGCTGATATGCAAAAGATAGATGCTTACAAAAAATATGTTGAAAGTATAGAAAAACAGATATCATCATTTCTTGAGTACGCTATCGATGGTAGTAGACTTAAAGAGAATAGTGATAAAAATCTTCCCTTTTATGGTATTCCCTTCGGTGTAAAAGATAACATTGCAGTTAAAGATTTTAAACTCACATGTGGTTCAAATATCTTGAAAGATTTTGTATCTCCCTATACTGCAACAGCTGTAAAAAGACTTGAAGAACAAGGGGCTGTCCCTGTTGGCAAAACAAATCTTGATGAATTTGGAATGGGTTCCTCCACTGACAATTCTGCACTTTTAAAATCAAATAATCCATGGAAGTTAAACTCCGTCTGCGGAGGTTCAAGTGGTGGTTCTGCTGCATCAGTTGCTGCAGGTCTTGTACCTTTTGCCCTGGGGTCAGATACCGGCGGTTCTGTAAGGCAGCCTGCATCTTTTTGCGGATGTTACGGACTCAAGCCGACATATGGTGCAGTTTCCAGGTTTGGACTGGTTGCCTATGCCTCATCTCTGGAAGTTGTTGGAATTTTAGGCCAGGATATTGAAACTACAAAAGCCGTTTTTAATACTATCGCATTCGAAGATGAACTTGATCAGACCTCTTTTGGAATAATAGAAAATGCCCCTTCTGATGATGCTGCCGTAATTGGTATTATTAAACAGGTAGCCGGTTTATCTCCACAGATTGAACAGTCATATAATGAGACAATTGAAGAACTTAAATCAAAAGGGTATAAAGTAGTTGTTATTGATATTCCGGCACTTGAATATGTGGTGCCAGCGTATTATACAATTGCAACAGCTGAAGCAAGTGCCAATCTTGCAAGGTTTACAGGTATAAGATACGGGTTTAGAGCAGATGATATTGATACTCAGGAGAAGATGGTTGCAGCCACTCGAAATCAAGGGTTTGGAGATGAAGTAAAACTTCGCATTTTACTTGGAACATATGTACTTCGTTCAGGTTTTCAGGATCAATATTATATTCGAGCCCAAAAAATCAGAACTGCAATACGGCAGGGTTTTGACCGTGCTTTTAATGAATGCGACCTCATTTTAAGTCCTGTTTTTCCAACTCAGGCTTTCATAAGAGGCGAAGGGGAACTTTCGGCTTTTGCTCAAAAGATGGCTGATAATTTTACAGCCAGTGCAAATCTTGCAGGGATTCCATCCATGGCAATACCGACAGGTGTTAAAGATGGACTTCCAGTTGGAATGCAGCTTATGGGTCCTGAATTTTCTGAAGAGAGAATATTTAAAGTTGCCCGGAAATTGTCACATATGGCAAAAGATGTTGTCCCTCCAATTTTAGACAGCTCCTGGAGAAAATAAGTGATGTACGATACTTTTATAGGTCTTGAAATACATATTCATCTTTTAACTAAATCCAAGCAGTTCTGCGGTTGCAGAGCACATTTCGGAGATGAACCAAATAGTAACACTTGTCCTGTCTGCCTTGGATATCCTGGAGTTCTTCCTGCTGCCAACAAAGAGTCAATGGAGATGTCCTATGCTGTTGCAAAGGCTCTCAAATGCACTCTTGCAAAGAAGTGTTATTTTGACAGAAAAAATTATTTCTATCCTGATATGGCAAAGAATTATCAGATCACTCAGTTTCATGAACCAGCCGGTATTAATGGAAGTTTTGATATTGAAGTTGATGGTGAAATTAAAACCATAAAAATTCATGATGTTCACCTTGAAGAAGATGCAGGAAAGATGATTCACTCGGGAAAAGCTTCACTTCTAGATTATAATCGTGCTGGAAGCAGCCTTTTAGAAATTGTTACTGAGCCTGATTTAAGGACCGGAGCAGAAGCTGAGGCTTTTATTCGTGAGTTCAGAAGAGTTGTTCGTCATCTTAATGTTTGCGACGGTAATATGGAAGAAGGTTCACTTAGATGTGATGCCAATGTTTCAATTAATTATACAGGCAAAGGACTCGGTACCAAAACTGAAGTTAAAAATCTTAATTCTGCCAGATTTGTAAGAAAAGCTCTTGAATATGAAATAAAGCGTCAGTCAAAAGTTATTGATGGAGGAGGTCGTGTTATCCAGGAAACACGATTATGGGATGGTGATAAAGGTGTTACCGCGTCCATGAGAACCAAGGAAGAGGCCAATGATTACAGGTATTTTCCTGAACCGGACATGCCTCCGTTTGTAACAGACGAAGATTTTATGTCCCGAGTTGAAAAACGGATGGTTGAACTGCCGTTGAGTCGCAAATTTCGTTACATTAATGATTTGAAATTACTGCCTGATACCGCTGACTTTATTGTGGAAAATATAAATATGGCGGTTATTTTTGACGAAGTTTTAAAAAGTGGTTTAGAACCGAAACTTGTTGCGAACTGGTTTGCAGGTGATGTTCAGTCCCAATTAAAAAGAGCTGACCTTGATATTGAAAAAAGCAATATTTCATCTGCCAGACTTATTGAACTTATTAATATGATTGAAGAGGGCAGATTGCAAAGAAGTAAAGGCAAAGATGTCTTGATGCAGATTATTCAGGATAATAAGGATGTTTCCGATATTGTTAAAGAGAATGGATGGGAACAGGTTTTTGATGAGTCTGAAATGGATAACTGGGTAGATGAGGTAATTGCAAAAAATTCACCTGCGGTTGATCAGATAAAAGATGGAAATTTAAAGATTCTCAGTTTTCTGCTCGGGCAGATTATGAAAGCATCAAAAGGCAAGGCTGATCCCAAAAAAGCAAGGACTATTCTTGAGAAAAAACTGGGACTTTAATATTTACGGGAGTAATTGATGAACGAGTATAGAACACATAAATGTAGTGATTTGCGAATATCCGATATTGGACAAAGTGTCGTACTTTCAGGGTGGCTTCACAACAGGCGTGATCACGGAGGCGTTTTTTTTATTGATTTAAGAGATCATTACGGGATAACTCAGCTTGTTGTTCAGCCGGATGCTCCTTTTTTTGAAGAGATTACACATCTTCAAAAAGAGAATGTCATAAGAGTGAAGGGTGTAGTTGAAAAAAGAGATCCCGACACTGTAAACAATAAAATTGATACTGGAGAAGTTGAAGTTTTAATTGAGAGTTTTGATATTTTAGGACCTGCTGAACCACTTCCTTTTGCTGTTTTTCCTGAAGATGATGTTGCAGAAGAACTTAGACTTAAATATCGCTTTGTTGATTTGCGAAGAAGTCAGCTTCATAATGATATAGTCCTACGTTCAAAGATCATTTCAAGAGTCAGACAAAAAATGGAATCTCTTGATTTTATCGAATATCAGACCCCTGTCTTAACAGCTTCAAGCCCCGAAGGCGCCAGGGATTTTCTTGTTCCTTCCAGACTTCATCCCGGGCATTTTTATGCACTTCCACAGGCTCCTCAGCAGTTTAAACAGCTTTTGATGGTAGCCGGATTTGACAAATATTTTCAGATAGCTCCATGTTTTAGAGATGAAGATGCAAGGGCCAACAGGTCTCCTGGTGAATTTTATCAGATTGATATGGAGATGTCATTTGTAACCCAGGATGAAATTTTCGCAATTATTGAAGACCTTTTCGTTGATCTGTTTACAACTTTTTCTAATAAGAAAATTGATTCTGCTCCCTTTGTAAGAATTCCCTACAAAGAGGCAATGCTTAAATATGGTTCTGATAAACCTGATTTAAGAAATCCTGTTGTCGCACGTGATCTTACTGATATTTTTGATGGATCAGGATTTTCAATTTTTGCCAATCAGATTGCATCAGGTGCAGTTGTCAGGGCACTTCCGGTAAAAGGAGTTGCTGATAATCCCAAGAAATTCTTTAACGGTATGGTGCAGTGGGCTATGGGAGATGAAATAGGAGCCGGTGGTCTTGCCTATCTTCAATGGAAAGATGGTGAAATAAAAGGCCCCATAGCAAAGGTTTTAAGTGCAGATGAATTGAATGAAATTTCAAACAGATGTGACGTTGGAGAGGGTGATGTTATCTTTTTTGTCTGTGATGATGAGAAAAAAGCAGTATCCATAGTTTCACATGTTAGAAATCGACTTGGCAGGGAGTTGAATCTCCTGAGCAGTGATGAATTTAAATTTTGCTGGATTATTGATTATCCCATGTTTGAGGAAAATGACGATACTGGTAAAATTGAATTTTCACATAATCCTTTCTCGATGCCTCAGGGTGGAATGGAAGCACTTCTTGCAAAAGACCCTCAGGATATTTTAGCTTATCAGTATGATATTGTGTGTAATGGTGAGGAGCTTTCAAGCGGTGCAATCAGAAATCACAGGGCTGATATAATGTATAAGGCATTTGAGATTGGCGGATACTCAAAAGATGAGGTCGATTCAAAATTTGGAGGCATGATAAATGCTTTTAAATTGGGCGCTCCTCCCCATGGAGGAATTGCTCCTGGACTTGATCGCCTTGTTATGCTTATAGCTGACAGGGAAAACTTAAGAGAAGTTGTAGCTTTTCCAATGAATCAGAAAGCTCAGGACCTCATGATGGGTGCTCCAAGACCCGTATCTGACCATCAGTTAAATGAACTCTCCATACGAACAGAAACTCCTGAAGAATAATATCCTTATCTGATATATATTCACTTTTTTTTTAATTTTTTAAAAGTAACTTGACCTTAATAATTCAGTGGCTATATTCCATCTTTCTTTAAAATTATTTTAAAGAAGTTAAATAGTTAAAAGATAAAACGTTATAAGATTTGTATTTAATTTGATTATATTAGAAATCACCAACTCTTTTTTACTTTTAAAGGAGATATAATGTTCCCTGATGACAAAATTGCTGAAATCAGAGAACGTGCTGACATTGTTGAGGTGATTAGTGAATATGTATCCCTAAAAAAGGCTGGAATTAACTATAAAGGTGTCTGTCCTTTTCATGCTGACAGCGATCCATCCTTTAATGTTAATCCTGCAAGATATTTTTATCACTGCTTCGGGTGTGGTGTTTCAGGTGATGTTTTTTCATTTCTGCAAAATATTGAAGGTATCGATTTTATGGAGGCTGCTAAAAGGCTTGCATTAAAATATGGAATTCAGCTTCCTGAAAAACAAATGGATAGTAAACAGAAAGCCTTGCAGGATAGAGAAAAAACAGAAAAACAGCGCCGACTTTATATTCTTGAAATGGCCACCATATTTTTCGAGGAACAGCTCCAGAGTCAGGATGCTCAAGTTGCAAGAGATGCACTTCAAAAAAGAAAAATCAGTGAAAAAAGTGTAAAAGATTTCAGAATGGGTTTTGCCCCTGATAGCTGGGACAAACTTTTAAACCATCTTAAAAAAAATCGGGTCAGTGAAAATGAAGCACTGTCACTGGGTCTTATTAAACCCAGAAAATCAGGGGATGGTTTTTATGATGCTTTCAGAAACAGACTGATGTTTACAATTACCGATTCCCAGGGACATCCCATTGCATTCTCGGGAAGAGCTCTTTGTGATGATGACAATGCTAAATATATCAATTCACCAGAGACGAGAGAGTATACTAAAGGTAAAGTTCTGTTTGGACTTTATCAGGCAAGAGTTGAGATGAGCAAGCAGAAAGAGGCTGTGCTTGTTGAAGGAAATTTTGATGTGGTTGCCATGCATGACGCCGGTTTTAAAAATGTGGTTGCTCCTCTAGGTACTGCATTTACTGTTGAGCAGGCTTCTTTATTAAAACGAAGAGTTGACAAGGTAACTGTTATGTTTGACGGAGATCGTGCAGGAATAAAGGCGGCATTCAGAGCGTTTCCGATTATTGCGGGCAATGGTCTTGCCGGTTATATGGTCAAACTGCCCGAAAAAGAAGATCCGGATTCATTTTTAAGAAATTTTGGTTCTGAAACACTTGAAAAAAGTTTGTCGGAGGCTAAAGGACTTCTTGATGAAATTATTATTATGACCGCAAGTGCAACAGACGGATCGTCTCAGGATATATCAAGAAGGGTAAAAAAGTTGCATCCTCTGATAAATTCGTTAAAAGATTCCATGGAGAGAGATCTCTATATACAAAAAACGGCATCTGCTTTTAGAATAGATCCGTCACTTGTATTTAAGTATTTAAAAGAACAACCCCAAAAGGAGGTTTTTAAAGAGTTAAACAGTGGCATCGCACCATTACCGGGATACGCCGATGAGAGAGAGTTATTAGGTTTACT
>JAFGVO010000038.1 GCA_016937935.1 Deltaproteobacteria bacterium
CGGCACCGGCTCAGTATTTGCAGATGACATAACAACTTCAAGCTGGTCAGCATCATCTTTTTGAACATAGACAACTTTTGACGTTTTACCCCCTCTTACACTTTTATTGGTGGAATATACAATCTCCCCGTCCTGTTTCAGGTCAACTTTATGCACAATGCCGGCAGATACAGAAATTGCTCCCGGCAGGGGAGTTGTTCCTCTAAGTGTATCATCAACATATACGTCAAGGCCCTCTTTTCCGGTAATCTCAATATCACCAATCATTTGACGCATCTTTTCCAGTTCACCTAATACTTCGTTTCGTCTCCCGTCTTCAATATCATCACCACCGGTTGAAAGGTATTTTTCAAAACTTCCAACAGCGAGTCCATATTTTTTAAGAGCACCCTGACACTGGCCAATATTATAAAGAAGTTTCCAGCTTGGATTTAAAGAATAGGCAGCTTCAAATGATTTTAATGCAGTTTCAAAATCTTTATCTTCAAATGCTGCCACTCCATCATTAAAACTCTTTTTTGCATCACTGTTTTCTTCCTGAGCAAAAAGTGAACTTCCAACAAGAAAAACCGCCAAAAAAATCAGATAATTTATTTTCCCCATAATTGTTCCTTATATAAAGATTTGATTTAATTTTATAAATAGTTTTAATAATAAATACAAAAGCAAAATGCAAAGTAAAAATCCTTTTACAATTAATTGAATAAATACAATAGAACAAGTTATTATAAGCTTAAAGTTAAAAATGACGGCAATTTAAAATTTGTTTCATATTTGACACATAACTTTCTTGTAGTCGGGGCTAAATAGTATTATGTTAGTGTCAAATTGATAGTAATGCCATTTAAATATGTTTAAGGCACGATATCAATGTAACACAAACATTTAAAACAATTTGAGGTTAAAAAAATGAAAACAAACAGAATTTTTAAAACTCTATTTATCTCCCTTGCTGCAACACTTTTAAGCAGCACAGCTTTCGCCCAGCTATCTTTATCAGCTGATGCAAAGGCAACTGCAGATACAACAGGTGCAGAGGCAACGGGAGATGCAACAGCAACAGATGATACAGCTGCAGATGAAACAGCTATGGAAGAAGAAGAAGAAGAAACAGCTCCAGCCTCAATGGTGGTATCTGAGCCTGCTCCAGCAGCAAGTTCAACACCCGCAGGAAGCGCCGGTTATGACGGTGGTTTTTTCATCAAATCCGATGATGGCAATTTTAAACTTGTAATCAACGGAAGAGCCAAAATCAGATTCAACTACTACAATGATGAATATCCGGTAATTGGTGACAATGGTCTTCCTGGAACAAATCACACAAACCATGCAAATTTTTCACTTCCATATTCAAGGCTTCTTCTTCATGGTAATGTGTTTAGTCCCAAACTTGGATATATGTTTTACTTTGATTTTGCAACTCCCAAAAATGTTGAATCATATGTTACATATGATGCAATTCCCGGTAAACTTCATTTACAGATTGGACTTTTTAAACGCCCAATTTCCAGGGTTTATATAACATCCACTGCAAAAGAGCATTTTATCAATCAGCCACTGGGCCAAATGGGCAATGCTGAAGATATCGGTTTTCAGGTCAGCAACAACTACACAAAAGCAAAAGGACTTGAATGGGCAGTTGCTGTTATGAACGGATCATTGGGCGGGGCTCCATTTAACGACTTCAGCCCTGTTCTTGTTGGCCGTATAGGTTTCAACAACGGTATTAAAGGTTATGCAAATACTGACTTTGAAGGTGGCGGTTTACGTTTTGGTGTGGCTTTAAGTGCTTCTACAGAATTTGATCATGATAATGATAATATAACCCAGCACTATGTATCAGTTGACGGTATGATCAAAGTACACGGTCTTACTGCAAGTGCGGCTTTTTACCTTCAGGGTGTTGCCGGAGACTTTGTATGGGACGACAATACAATGGGAGCAATAGGATCATTTATACAGGCAGGTTACCTCATAAACAACTTTCTTGAGCCCGTTGCCCGTTATGGCATGACTCATATTGTTGATGTTCCTGATGATATGCAGGAAGAGATTACAGCAGGTCTTACACTTCACTTCTTTGATAATCATCGCCTTAAATGGGAAAACAACATCTCTTTGTTAACACAAAACAGAGGTGCTGCTGACACACTTAGAGACATTCAGTTCATCAGCCAGCTTCAGCTTGCATTCTAATTAGTTTATAAATTCAAACTATTAACTAAATCTCTCCACAAATTTCCATATTCACAATTTAAATACTGTTAAATTATTTTATAATAGACAGATCTATTTTTTCAAAATATATTATTGTCCATGAAAAATAGCTTTAATAAACAACGATTTGCAGTGCTGTATACATTTTTATCAGCATTAATCTCATCAACTCTTTTTGCCGGAGGGCTTGAATTTCCTGCACCCGGGACAGTTGGAGCCGGTCGTGGGGGCGCTTTTACTGCAAAAGCTGACAATGCATCCGCATTTATTTATAATCCTGCGGGACTTGCAAATCTGGAAACAAAAGATCTCCTTTTAAGTATTCACCTGGTTCATCAAAAAGTTGATTTTTCAAGAAAAGGAACAGGCGGCTACAGAATCGGAAGTGCTGATGGAGATTACAGCCCCACATGTAACGGGGGTGACATCTGCATCGGAGATCCTGCACTTGACTTTTCTAACGGAACTCCCGGGACAGAATTTGATAAAGTCTCCATGTCAAAACCCGGGGTTCTTCCAACCCTGATTTTTAACTATGGAAATTTTGCCCATATCAAAGGGCTCTCATTAAGTGCTGGTCTCATTACACCCGTAAGCTTCGGGGCACAGAAATACCCTGAAAATGGAGCACAGAGATATACTCTAATAGATTCAAATCACCTTATTATTTTTCCCGGAATCGGGGTTGCATATAGATTTAACAAATATTTTCAGCTTGGTGCAGTTTTCATGTCAGGAGTTGCAAGCCTCAATCAGACACTGAAGATACGCCCCCTTCCCTCCATGGCAAGCACATCTTACAATGAAAATCTTAGCGGCGATGCATCAATGGAAATTAAAGCGGTAGACCCGTTTATTCCAACAGGTATAATTGGCATCAAATCAGAAGTGACAAAATGGCTTGAACTGGGAGTTTCGGTAAAGCTGCCTGCAATTATTGCTGCAGACGGAACCTTTAAATACACTGCACCAAGCCAGGATATGTCAGAATCATACATGGAAAAAGGTGAAGATAAAGTTACGCTCAAACAAAAATTCCCCTTAAGATTGAGAGCAGGCGCCAGATATGTGCACAGCAGATTTGATATTGAAGCAGACTTTGTTTATGAAAACTGGAAAAGTCTTCAGGAGTTTTCAATTCTTCCGGACGCAATTATTACAGACCCAATAAATGATAACACTTCAACTAAAACCCCAATGCCTGACACAAAAATACCAAAAAATTTCAGAGATACATATTCCGCAAGACTCGGAGGTGATTTTGCAGTGTGGAAAGATCATCTCAATCTTAGAGCAGGTGCATTTTATCAGTCATCAGCGTATCCTAAAAGCAACAACACATTCAATATTGATTTTCCCTATGGACGTCAGATTGGAGTAAGTGGCGGCTTATCATTTTCCATAAAAAAACGCCTGGATATTCACGCTGCATACATGCACATATTCCAGCCGGACATTACCGTTAAAGATGGAATAGTTCAGCAACAGGGCCTCCCCCTCTCAACAGGCGAAGAAATCGGCAACACAATAAATAACGGAACCTACAAAGTAGCCCTAAACATCTTCTCCCTGGCAGTAGAAGCCCACTTCTAAATCAATCTCCCCGGCAGGGACAATCTCCCCGACAGTCCCCGGCAGGGACGGTCCTGACATTCTGATATTTTATAGGGTTTCTATAGATGGTAGTTTTTACTCAATTTCAAAGCTGTACCTCACGCGTTGAGATTTTTCTTCTTTTGAAAGAATTGTTGGAAATTGAGCTTTTATTTTATCGCATAAGGGTTCTATTTCACCAATTTCAGCCAATGATTTTGTGTACCATCTGGCAACTGCTCCAGAGTTAGCTTTTAAAAACCTTACAACTTCAGCCTGTCTTCCACCGTACACACCAACCCATAAATATACAATTATACGCCTTGCTAATGCTGGACCTTTTTTCTTTGGTTGAGCTTCAAACTCCCACGGTTCAATTCCAAGCTCTGCGCAGGTAACTCCAACAAGTTCTGATAACTCAGGACGTTGTCGATGCTTTGCCGATTTTACATGGATACCGTTTACAACCTGTTTATCAAGCTGATGTAAATCATTCATAACCTTGGCAGCAAATTGATCACTTCCAACAACAGGTCCACTCAAACGCCACCCATCACCCACTGCCGACTCAAATCTTCTGTTAGCAATATTCTGTTCTTCACCGTTTAAATCTTTTCGACGAGTTTCATCCAGACCTTCATCAACAAACCTTTCAAACTGACGCCTGGCCCACCCTGCCTTATCATTAAACATCGAAAGCACATATCCGCAATTAAGCCACTTTGGAACATTCACATCTCCAACATAAGCCTGATGACTCGACCAATTACTCTCCCTGGCTCTTAAAACCACACCACCTCGCACAGGATTATTGTGAACATATCTAATCAGTTCCAGCAGATATTCATCCTCTTCAACCAAAACAGCCTTGTATCTGCCAGCAAAAACAGGACCAATGCGCTTAGGGCTTACTCTGTTTACGTAACCTGCATATCCAGAATGTATCGATTTCATCATACGCTCAAGAGGCTCCTCTCCAGCCCGGACAACCAAATGAATATGACTTGACATCAGACAATATCCAAGCAAGACTGCATCAGTCTTCTCCACTCCAGCCCCAAGCAGAGACAGATATTTCTGCCGCATAACATCACTATCCAGCAAAAAATCACAATTAACAAAACGGGAAATCAAATGATAAACCCCACCAGGATATAAAAGTCGTGCTTGTCTACTCATAGTTTAATTATTAACGTTTCAAACAAATAAAATCAACAAATATATCAGAATATCAGGACCGTCCCCTTAAGACTGGACCGTCCCCTTAAGAGACTAAAAAGAGTCTCAGGGAATCCATTCTATGGCGCCCTGATCAGCGTAGTCAGGTGTGCCATCTCCAAGGTCTTCGGCTGGGGCATTGTAGCGTTCGTTACCATAATAGTCAGTAGATGACTGGTAGTTTCCTTGTCCCGCATCTATACAGTGAGATGTTTCCTGAAGTCTGAAATCATACAATTCGTATACTGTCCCCTTTATAACACTGGCATGCTCTTCCCATACGGTGATAGTAGTCGCAGTATTATCAATAATGTACATCCATTTGGGGGTTAACCCAACAATGTGCAGCGCCTGCCCAGCATACAGGCCAGGCTCCCAATTGGCATCCTCGTCTGTAAATGTTGTCTGCATTTTTGTTGTATCGTATGTGTTGGCCTCAAATGTTCTTGTTGGTTTAGTCGGATAACTTGCAAACAGAGGATCTTCATCCACATTATAAGTACCATTCCCGGTTACACCGCCTTCTACAGTTGAAAAAGAATAATTTAAAAATGAACCAATATGATCTCCCCCCTGAGAATCTGAAAAACTTTCATTTCCCCAGGAAATTATTCCATATGCATCGTAACCAGTGCAGCAATTTACCATTATCGCCCCTGCTGTCTTTGCTGAATTTTTAACCAGAGTAACTCCGTTAAGATGAAATTCTCCATTTGAATAAATTGCTCCGCCTATTCCGTCAGCACCTGCAGTATTTCCTGCAAACAGAGTTGAGTTTACAGTAAGAGATGAACCTTCAGTACGAATCGCACCACCAACCCCATAATCACCATTTCCTGATGATTTATTACCAAGAAAAGCACATCGCTCAACCAATGCTCCACCATTAGCGGGTGCTGTTCCAAAAAACAGGGCCCCTCCTCCAAAATTATACGGATAAAGGTAACAATAATTATTCTGAAAAACACTGTCCAGCACTTCAATAGCCGTCTCGCTGGCCTGAATTGCACCGCCACTGCAACGAGCCTCATCTCTATTATTGAAAAACACACAATTTTGAACAGTCAGTACCCCTTGACTTACATATAGTCCCGCTGCAGAACTAACACCGTCATCCAAAGCTCCCGTAACTGTAAAGCCATCAATGCGAGTTGGCAAAGGTCCACCTGCAACAGTAACAACAATTTGAACCTGATCAGTTTTCAGCCGATCAAACCCGCTTAGAATTGTTACATTCTTTTTTGGATTTCGCTGCTCCCGATAAGTTTCAAAGCCATCGAATCCCCCATAAAACTGTGCTCCGTTTGGAACGTTAAGAGTATCGGTAACGGCAGTATCCCTGATATAGTATGAACCGGCTGCCACCCAAACCTCGCAATTATTTCCGGCTGTATCAGCTGCTGCCAGTGCCGGACCGGGATGTTCATAGGCGTTTGCCCAGTTACTTCCATCATTTTTACCGGTTGCAGATTTATCCACGTACATAACACAATCAGGAAGTGTTCCCGTATCAACGTCTGTATCCTCTCCGGAATCGGTATCAGAGTCTGTATCAGAATCGGTATCAGAGTCTGTATCCGTGCCGTTGCAAGTGCCAGATATACAGCCATCGGTGCACTTGGTTTTCTGTTGTTCGTAACTACAAAATCCGCTTTTACATGTTCCAGCTTTGCTAAACGAAACAGCCACCGTCCCGTTACAGTAACCCGCAGGAGGTGTATCACAGAAAATACCCGCACAAGCATCTCCATTACACGCACCATCGTCACAACCATTCTTGCACTCAACGTCCTGAGGAGCGTATTCACAGATTCCGGAGGTGCAGTGACCAATAGTGTTCCAGACCATCAAAGTATCTGCGTCACAGTATCGGCTGGGTGGTGTATTGCAGTAAACACCGACACACGGTTCCCCGTCACAAGCTCCATCTGAACAACTTTTGCTGCAGGTAAAAATCTCGCTTTCATAAACACATTCAGGTTTACCGTCTTTTACATCACAGTGTCCTTCCGGTTTATATGACAACAGGTCATTGCTCTTGCAACTGGCTTTCGGAGGTGAAAGACAACTGACCCCCTGACATGGATTGTCTTCACAAATCCCTTTGCTGCAGGTTCCTGTCTGGCAGCTTTCTGATTGTGATACATATTGACATTCACCATCTGCACAATAGCCTGCGGGATTATAAACAACCAGTTTTTCATCGGCATCGCATTTGTTGTCAGGGGCAGTATAACAGGATATCCCGTCACAGCTTCCAGCAATGCCAGAGTCACTATCTTTGATTAAATCCGAATCAGGGGTTGCAATTGTTAAATCCCGGTTACAACCCAAAAGAATTACCACTCCCATGAAAATGTATAAGTTGTATTTCATTTAAAACCTCACTGTCAAACCGCCTGCTGATGCTTCGAGGCGCTCGATCTTTTTATTCTTTGTGGCGTGCAACACTATCAAAGTTATAGCAGTTGCAAGCATTACACCAGATGTAATAGCCATTGAGAGAGCTACCTTGTCATATGTGGCAATATCATCTTTCAACTCCCGCACTATCGAATCGTCCGGGGCAATTTCTCCCATTTCTATCTTATCATTACGGAGACTGAATTCATCATACTTGTTATTTGAAGCAATCAGGAATCCCAATGCAACCCCGCCAGCTGAAATACCAACCGCCCCGAAAATAGATCCGGCAACCAAAAGGGGTTTCTTTTTTTTAGCCAAGGGAGATGCATATACAGAAGTGACTGGCTCAGATGCTGCAACGTCAGGTGTATCCTCAGATATAAGGGCCGGTTCGGGTTTCACAGTGTCTTCATCCCCTAAAGAAATCTCAGCCTTGTTTCCGCTGCCAACAGTAATATTCTGGCTGTAAACAACTTTATCACCCTGTATAATTTCGATTTTGTGAGAAATGCCAGCCGACACCCTTAACTCTGCTGCCAAAGGCAACCGGGCTCGCATTATTCCGTCAACCATCACTCTTGATTCTCCCGGATCGCCATATATTTTAATACTACCCACCATCATTCGCAAGCGACGCACCTCTTTTAACACCTCTTCCAGGCGTTCTTCGGGTACATCATCCCCTCCTTCGGTCATGTACTTTTCAAAATACTCAAGTGCAATCCCAAACCGCTTCGCAGCAGCCTCCGATTGGGCAATATTATAATACAACTTCCAGCTGGGCATCAACTGCACAGCCTCGCGAAACGCCTCAGATGCTTCGGTATATTTTTTCTCCCCAAACAAAACGTTTCCCCGTGTGAAAGATTCTTTGGCACGTTCACTGACCTCCAATGAGGCATCGTCCTTGTTTTGTTCGTCCCCATGGGATAATCTGGGTGAGAGCACAAAAACAAAACTTAGACATAAAAATATTATGATGTTCCGTCGCATCATGTGGCAACTCCTTTGTACTGTAATAATTTCAGTAAAATATATTTCATATTACCGGTTTAATATAACTGCTAATTCGCCCTAATTATAGTTCAAATGTAAAATTACACTTTTCAGTGTTGATTTGCAAACCATCAACACTATTTAAGTCTAAATTTTATTATAAAATAACGTTTTACATGTTCTTGTTTAATATCCTTTTATTAATATTTAAAAATTTGGGGAGATGGTCTTTGTCTGGTCATCTTTAATGCTTACAATTCTTATTGTCCGCTCTCCATTTTTAATAAATGTTATTTCATGGAGGCCTTTTTTAAGTTTAACGGATAATGGAGCCTTCCCTTTTTTGCGTCCGTCAATAAGAATTTCCACATCTTCTTTTGTGGAGTTATTTAATGTAATGTTAAGGGTGCCGGTTTTTTCACTGCTTTTTTTAGGGACAGAAACTTTAACCTGAGCAGGATCTTCAACAACTTTCTTTTTAGGAGGCTCTTCAATGACTTTCTTTTTGGGAGACTCACCCATCATTTTTTCTATAGTTGTAAGATTTTTATCATTTGATTCTTTGTTAACAGGTAATTCTTTATTAACAGGTGATTCTTTTTCAACTTTTACAGGATCAACAATTTGGGCAGAATCAATGTCCGTGTCTGAATCTTTTTTATTTGTTGGAGTTTTAGCTCTTACAACGCTGGTTATATTTTTTGCAGTATCTGAAATGTTACCTGATATTAAATCGCCACTTTCCCCGGAGACAATGGACACACTATCTGTTTTAGAATGTTTGTAATTAAAATAAAGAGAACCAATTAGAGCGGCCAAAAGCAACACCACAAAAAACTTTAGTCTTTTATTACTCTTTTGCAGTTGCAATACAAGTGGCGGAACTCCTGGGATTATTGCAGGGGGCAGGGAGTTTCGCATTACAGGCACAGCCATTTTCTCCGGTTCTAAAAGAGTTAATTCTTCAAGATCAACCGGCATTGTATCATGATGAAACTCACACTCCTCAAGATTTTCGTCATTACTGTCTTCTTCTTTTAATGACTCCTGATTATTCACGGATAAATTTTCAGATATCTTTTCTGATAACTCTGCAGAATCATCCACTTCTTTTGATTGTTCATTATCAGCAAGGGGAACCTTTAAAGATTCTTTGACATTATTCAAATCGTCGACAGAATCATTAACTGAATCAGCGACTAATCTGGAGGGTTCTTTATTTTTTAACTCTTTTTTATCAGATTCAAAAACCATTTGTTTTTTTAAATCAGGCTCTTTTTTGTGAGGTTTTTTTTCATTTTTAATATCAAGTGTATTTAATATGTAATCGTAATCATCAAACTGATTTTTTACTTTGCCTGAATGTTTTGTTATCTCAAATTTTGCATCATCCTCTATTTGCAGGAGTGAATCAAATGCATCTCTGCCTTTTACAAAAGTACCGTCAATGGCTGTTTTTGTTACAGAATACA
>JAFGVO010000403.1 GCA_016937935.1 Deltaproteobacteria bacterium
ATTTTGGTGCAACCCGTGTTGTGCAGCGCCTCCTGACATTGATAACAGAACATACTCATAATTCTTCTCCTTGTATTTATAAAAGCCGGTATTCAGCTCTTAATTGGTAAACTGGTACTTGATTGTGGTTATACCAGTAATACAATACAATGCAACAGATAAAAGAGTTTTTAATTTTAGTTTTAAAAGTTAGACACTTTTTAGCTGGTTTAAGCTATCATTATAACTACTTAAGAAAGGGGTTCATGATGAAATCAGGTTTAATAATAATTTTTACAATGTTTTTTGGATTGCAGCTTTTGGGGTGCACCAGTGATGATGCAGGCAGTTCTAAAGATGATAGTGACTCAAATATAATAGATAGTGAGAGTTCGACTGATAGTGACAGTACAAAATCTGGCAGTGATTCAGTTGTTGACAGCGACTCGTTTGCTGATAGCGACTCAGTAGATGATAGTGATTCTGTTGCTGACAGTGATACTGGTAAAAATATTTTTTCTAAAAACCGGGTTGAAAAATCTTTTACAGATCCTTCAAACTCTGACGTTGTTATTACTCCTGTCACATTTGATGCTACTGTAAGCGTTGATGCAGGTGACAGTGTAAACAGAGTTTTATCAACTGTTTTTGGAAATAATGGTGTGGCCTGGCGCAAAAATACTCTTAATAATACAACTCTTCAGAGGCATGTTAAAAACATGAATATGCCTGTTATGAGACTGCCCGGCGGTAATTGGTCCAACCAGTGGCTATGGGACGGAGACGGAACTCACTGGGCTCTGAAAGATAATTATCTTGATGATATTCAGGGTTTGCCAACTAAAACATGGCCAATGACAACTGATGAGATGTTTTTGCTAAGCGGGCAGCTTGGAGCGGTTCCCCAGGTCTGTGTCAACTACTCCCTTGCACGATACATTGATGAAGCCGACCCTGTTTTAAAAGCGGCCCAATATGCAGCGGACTGGGTTGCTGACCTTAAGGTTAAAGGGATAAATGCAGAGTACTTTGAGGTTGGAAACGAAAATTACGGAAGCTGGCAGGCGGGGTATGAAGTTGGGGGAGTTCAAATAACCGCTAAAGAGTATGGCGAAGATTTTGTAAAGTTTGCAGATGCAATGAAGAGTGCAAATCCGGATATTAAAGTCGGAGCTGTAATCTATCCCGAGGAGGATGGTTCTAATGTTGCAAACTGGACACAGGATGTTGTTAACGCCGTTCAGGACAGTGCAGATTATCTCATTGCCCATGAGTATTTTACCTGGGCAACTGATTTAAACAGTATCACTTTTGCCCAGATTCTCGGTGCAAAAACAAAAATTGCTGAAGATATGGAAAATATAAAAAAAATGGTTGAGGAAAACAGTGATAAAACCATTGATGAGCTTCCCGTTGCCATGACCGAGTTTAATATGAGAGCAGGGGAGAAGAATACAATGGGAGTTGCCGCCTTGTTTATTTCGGAGGCACTTGGTGAATTTATTAAAGCTGGATACGGACTCGTCAACATCTGGGATATTGAAAACGGAGCGGGGTTTGAGGACCATGGAATGTTTGCAAACGGAGAGACAGGTGCTGACGATGAGACTCCTCACCCCTCATTTTTTGCCTACTATTTTTACAACATGATGTTTGGAGATACCATGGTTTCATCATCATCAGATGACAACACTGTTTTTAGTTATGCTTCTACTTTTAAAAATGGTTATGTGGGTATTGTTACAGTCAATGAAGAGGATAAGGGTAAAAACATTAAACTGGATGTTTCAAATTTTAACCGGGGAACAGTTTTGTACAGATATGAAGTAAGTTTTGATTCACTTGATTCACGAAATATTTATGTAAACGGACAGACTGCGCCCTCCGGTAAAATTTACGGCCCTGACAACTACGAAGATATTCCCCCATACGAGCAGGACATCACAACAGGTGATGTGATAATTCCAGTTAAAAAATACAGCGTCAATTTTACAGTTATAAAACCCTCAAACTAGATTAGGTTATTCTATGCGGCGGTAGATTCCTGTTACAACACCTAAAAGCTGAAGGGGGAGAAAATCCTGACGGTTTATAATTACCGTCGAAGATGTGTTGTTTGCAGGTACAAATTTTATCTGGTCTTTTTCGGGCTGGTAATATCTTACAGCTGCATTGTCACCAAGCATTGCCAAAACAATATCACCTTTTTCCGCGAACATCTGTTTTTTTACAAATACAAAGTCCCCGCTTTCAATTCCCGCCTCTTTCATTGCATTACCGTTAACTCTAAATGCAAAAATTTCACGTGCTGTTCCAACTAAAAAGCGATCAACGATAATTGTCTCCGAGATATTCTGCTCAAGAAGTATTGGTTCTCCGGATGTAATTCTTTCAACAACAGGAACCTTGACAGTCTCATTTGATTTTTCGGGATTCATGTTTACAGGCTTCAGTGCCCTTGATTTCATGTCCTCCCTTTTAAGGTAGCCTTTTCTCTCAAGGGCTCTTAAGTGATCATTAACTCCATTGGTGGAACTTATACCCATATGAGTTCCAATCTCTCTCAATGTGGGAGGGTACCCCCGCAAGTTAATAGAGTCTGTAATGTAATCAAGTACTTTTTCCTGTCTTTTGGTAAGTCCCTGCATGGGTTATTGCCTTCCGGTTATAAAAAAATTTGCTTTAACGCATTGCTGCCTTGTCAATTGTGTACATAATACTGAACACAATAGCACCAAGTCAAATTGTTGGCCTTTTTTACATCATTTATATACTGCGTGAGTGTGAGCCGGTTTATTAAAGTATAATCAGTAATGATAGCGAAGTTGAGCAATTAAAATAGAATCATTTTCAATTTTATAGATAATTCTATGTTCAGTAGTAATTCGTCTTGACCAGTAACCCGATAGATTGTGTTTAAGTGGTTCCGGTTTTCCAATTCCTTCATAACCGTACCTGTCAATATCTTTAATGAGTTCATTAACCCTCCTGAGATTTTTTTTATCGTTCTTTTGCCAGTACAGATAATCCTGCC
>JAFGVO010000039.1 GCA_016937935.1 Deltaproteobacteria bacterium
GGCAATCCGTGCTGTTCTTGAAGGTATCGAACAGAAAAAGCGGGACTTTTTGCTGGTAATGGCAACGGGTACAGGTAAGACCCGAACTTGTATTGCTTTAGTTGATGCGCTAATGCGCTCTGGTCATGCCGAAAAAGTGCTTTTTCTTGTGGATCGAATCGCGTTGCGTGAGCAGGCTCTTTCTGCTTTTAAGGAACATCTTCCCAATGAACCTCGTTGGCCCAATGTGGGCGAGAAACTGCTGGCAAAAGATCGCAGAGTGTACATCTCTACCTATCCTACCATGCTCAATATTATTCGGGATGAATCGCAAAGCCTTTCACCCCATTTTTTTGATTTTATCGTAATCGATGAAAGTCACCGTTCTATTTATAATACCTATGGCGAAGTTTTGGACTATTTCAAGACCATAACCCTTGGGCTTACGGCAACCCCAACTGATATTATTGACCACAACACATTTAATCTCTTTCACTGTGAAGATGGTCTACCCAGTTTTGCTTACACCTACGAGGAAGCGGTAAATAATGTACCGCCCTATCTCAGTAGTTTTCAGGTAATGAAAATACAGACCCGTTTTCAGATGGATGGTATCAACAAGCGAACCATTTCTCTGGAAGATCAGAAGAAGATGATTCTTGAGGGCAAAGACATTGAAGAGATCAACTTTGAAGGGACTCAGTTAGAGAAACAAGTCATCAGTACCGGAACCAATACACTCATTGTTAAAGAGTTTATGGAAGAATCCATAAAAGACCCTAACGGTGTACTGCCGGGAAAGACTATTTTTTTCTGTTCCTCAAAAGCCCACGCCCGTAGAATGGAAGAAATCTTTGATAAGCTCTACCCGGAATACAAAGGGGAACTGGCCAAGGTTCTTGTTTCTGATGACCCCAGAGTCTACGGTAAAGGCGGTTTGCTGGATCAATTTACCAATAATGATATGCCACGAATTGCAATCAGCGTCGATATGCTGGATACGGGAATCGATGTCCGTGAGATTGTGAATCTGGTTTTTGCAAAGCCTGTATATTCTTACACCAAATTCTGGCAGATGATTGGCCGTGGCACTCGGTTGCTTGAAGCGAACAAAGCAAAGCCATGGTGTGTTCATAAAGATATCTTTTTGATTATTGATTGCTGGGATAACTTTGAATACTTCAAGCTCCAACCCAAAGGTAAAGAACTTAAACCTCAAATACCACTGCCGGTTAAGCTGGTAGGTTTTCGTATTGATAAAATAGAGGCTGCCCACGATAAAGGGCTGAATGCTGTTGTTGTGGCGGAAGTTGGTAAACTGAGAAAACAGATAGCCGAATTACCACAGAATTCGGTGGTGATTAAAGAGGCTGCCAAAGCTTTGCATTCTATTGAAGATGACAACTTCTGGATTACCCTTAACCATGAAAAAATTGAATTTCTCCGCAATGAAATAAAACCGCTGTTTAGAACAGTATCCGATGCGGATTTTAAAGCAATGCGCTTTGAGCGGGATATTCTGGAAATTTCTCTGGCTAAAATCAAAGAAGAGAAACAAATATTTGAAACCCTCAAGGAAGGTGTCGTTGAGTTAATCAGCGAGCTTCCGTTGACAGTCTCCTTTGTGAAACAAGAAGAAGAGTTAATTCGTGCAGCCCAAACCAACGGCTTTTGGTCAAAGATTAGCGAGTCTGATTTTGATGAATTAGTAGAAAAGCTTGCACCGCTGATGAAATTCCGTGAAGGTGAAGCCGGAAATGTAGGCCCGATTACTTTCAATTTTAAGGATGAACTCCATAGAAAAGAGATGGTTGAGTTTGGCCCTCAAAATGAAGCGGTGAGTATTACCCGTTATAAAGAAATGGTAGAAGCGCTGATCACGAGCTTGACCGAAGAAAATCCCATTTTAAAGAAGATTCGAGATGGTGAAGAAATCAGCTCTGATGAGTCGGATAATTTGGCACAGCTTCTACATGAAGAACATCCGCATATTACCGAACAGCTTTTACAGACGGTGTATAAAAATCGAAAAGCTCGATTCATTCAGTTTATCCGCCATATTCTTGGAATTGAAATACTTAAAAGCTTTCCCGATACCGTACAGGAAGCCTTTGATCAGTTTATTCAACAGCACAGTAACCTCAATAGCCGTCAGCTTGAGTTTTTGAATCTGCTCAAGAACTTTATTGTGGAGCGTGAAAAGGTAGAGAAGAAAGACCTGATTAATGCTCCTTTTACCGTCATTCATCCACAAGGGATACGAGGTGTTTTTTCACCTGCGGAAATTGAAGAAATACTACGATTAACTAAAAGACTGGCGGCATGATGGAACCACAGAATTCACAGAAGATCACAGAAAAAATTTTGATCTATGAAGACGAATCATACGCTATACGAGGAGATATTTTTGAAGTACATAAGAATATGGGTTCAGGCTTTTTAGAAGCTGTTTATCAGGAATGCCTAGAAAAAGAATTCTCATTGAGAAACATTCCATACGTTGCTCAATCAGAACTATCCATCAGTTATAAAGAGTTTTGCCTGAAACAGAAATATAAGCCAGATTTCATTTGTTTTAATAAAATTATCATTGAAATTAAGGCCGTTAAAGACATCGCAGCAGAACACAAAGCACAATTAATAAACAACCTTAAGGCAACCAATTTTAAATTAGGTCTATTAGTCAACTTTGGAAGTCACCCCAAAGTACAGATTGAGCGTTTTGCGCTTTAATTCAGTGCTTTCCGCGGCTTCAGTGGTTAAAAGGAATTACAATGCTACAAAACAACCCTGAACTGAAAAGTAAGATTGACCAACTCTGGAACAAGTTTTGGTCTGGTGGAATATCTAATCCTCTCACTGCTATCGAACAGATTACCTATCTGCTCTTTATGAAGCGATTGGATGAACTGGATCAGAAGAGACAGGCCGATGCCGAATGGACTGGAGAAAAATACACTTCCAAATTTGAAGGCACCTGGATACCATTGGAGTACCGAGCAAAATCCCGTGAAGATGACACACAAAAAGAGACCGACAGAAAAGCAGAAGATGAAAAGCTGTATGAAATAGACAAGCGAACACTGCGCTGGAGCGAATTCAAGCGAATGCAGGCTGAAGAGATGCTGCAGCATGTACAGTCGAAGGTTTTCCCCTATCTCAAAGACCTCAATGGTGCTGAATCAAACTTCACTCACCACATGAAAAATGCTGTCTTTATTATTCCAAAGCCAGCACTTTTGGTGGAAGCGGTAAAGACTATTGATGAAATCTTCGAGATTATGGAAAAGGACTCCAAAGAGAAGGGACAGGCTTTTCAGGATATTCAGGGTGATGTGTATGAAATGCTGCTTTCTGAAATTGCCAGTGCCGGTAAGAATGGCCAGTTCAGAACACCTCGCCATATTATCAAAATGATTGCTGATTTGGTACAGCCACAGCTAGGACACCGTATTGCCGACCCTGCCTGTGGTTCGGGTGGTTTTTTATTGGGCGCCTACCAATACATTGTAACCCAATTGGCTCTTAAAGCTGGGAGTAAAGACCTTGTTCCTGATGAAGACGGTTTTGTTCGCACCTCTGTTTCCGCAGGGCTTACCGAAAAATCGCAGGCTATTCTTAGCGCCTCTCTTTATGGTTACGATATCGACAGCACCATGGTTCGCCTGGGGCTGATGAACCTGATGATGCATGGTATTGATGAACCCCATATTGATTATAAAGACACACTGAGCAAGAGTTTTACCGAAGAATCCGAATACGATATTATCATGGCCAACCCGCCTTTTACCGGTAGTATCGATAAAGGGGATATAAACGAAAGCCTACAACTCTCTACTACCAAGACGGAGCTGCTTTTCGTAGAGAACATTTTCAGACTACTGAAAAAAGGGGGAACTGCCGGAGTGATTGTACCCCAAGGTGTTCTTTTTGGAAATGGTGTTGCCTTTAGGGATTTGCGTAAAACTCTGTTGGAACGTTGTGATTTAAAAGCGGTGATTACCATGCCCAGCGGGGTTTTTAAACCTTATGCCGGAGTGAGCACAGCAGTACTTCTTTTTACGAAAGTATGGGGACCAAAAGATAAAGTCACCAAACCCGCAACAGAACATGTCTGGTTTTATGAAATGGCATCTGATGGTTATTCTCTTGATGATAAGCGAAGCAAGCAGGATGGTTATGGTGACTTGATTGATATTGTGGAAAAGTTCAAATCCCGTGATGCGAAGACAGACACCGACCGCACCCAGAAATGTTTTGTGGTTCCTTATGCAGAAATCGCCAATGATGAAAATAACTATGATCTTTCTTTAAGCCGTTACAAAGAGGATGTCTTTGAAGAGGTGGAGTATGAAAAGCCGGCAGTGATTCTGGAGAAGCTTTTGAAGGAAGAAGTCGGGGAAGAGTTTTTAAACCACGGAATGCACGGAGAACACGGAAAATTGCTAAAGGGGATGGAAAGCGGCATTGTGAAGGAGCTGCTGGAGCTTAGGGAGATGATAGGATGAACAATATGCCAGTAGAAAATGCTCTCTTTGAACGGGTTGTCTCCATTCTGGAACAGGCCAGAGGTAATGTTGTCAGTGCCGTCAATAGCAATATGGTTATGGCCTATTGGTTAATTGGGCGGGAGATTGTTTTGGAAATTCAGGGCGGAGAAGAACGGGCAGAATATGGGAAACAGATTATTGAAGAATTGTCAAATAAATTAACTATCCTCTATGGAAAAGGCTTTTCGGCTAAAACACTATGGAATTATCGAGCTTTTTATCAAACATTTTCTGATAGA
>JAFGVO010000404.1 GCA_016937935.1 Deltaproteobacteria bacterium
ATTCTGGATTCCCCTTTTAATTACAAAGAGCAGGCCAGAACTTATATCCCGGGTGAACTTCCCCCTCCGGCACATCCAGAGTATTTTCAAAATTCAGTAATTGAAATTGAGAGGCTGATAACACTTACAGACGGTAATGCTCTTGTTTTATGTACCTCAAATAAAAACATGACTGCAATTTATAACGCTCTATTAGAAAAATGGAATGGGGAAATTATCGTACAGGGTTCTGCTCCAAGAAGTGAAATTGTAAAGCAGTTTATTGAGAATAAAAGGTCTGTACTTGTAGCCACCGCAAGCTTTTGGCAGGGTGTGGATATTCCAGGTGATGATCTTAAACTTGTAATAATTGATAAGCTGCCATTCTCCTCACCCCAGGATCCTGTAACCGAAGCCCGAATAGCAAATTTAAAAGAGCAGCACATAGAGCCCTTTTCAAACTATCAGATTCCCCAGGCTGTAATTACTTTAAAGCAGGGTTTTGGAAGACTGATAAGAACAGCAGGGGACAGGGGCATAGTTGCAATTTTAGATTCAAGAATAGTAACAAAACACTACGGCAGAAAATTTATAAACTCCCTCCCTAAAGCCCCTGTAATAAGTGACTTCAGCGAGCTTGAAACCTGGTGGGAGCAAAGTAAATAAAATCAACTGGAAAATATTTGATAAATTGCTTATAAAAATCTGATGACTGAAGAAAAAACAATACATGGGCGGGCTCCAAAAGTTGATTACGCCACTCAAAAAAAAATTGTTGACCTGATTTTGTCGGGTGAAAAAAAAGCTAGTGAAATTGCACGTGAATATGGAACATCCAGACAGAATGTAAGCTTGTGGGTTAAAAAATTTAAAGAGAACCCCAATTATCATATTGATGTTCTTGACCCGGATTTTTTCTTGACAGATAAACAGAAGGCACACATTGAAAAACTTGTAAAAGCTAAAAAACCTTCAAAATACGGAATAGAAATAGGTGTAGCGCCTGATGAATGGACATGGCTTGAACTGGATGAATTAATAAAAAATGAATTCAACGTAAACGCAACCCGTAAGTTCTGCCTCCAGCTCCTCGAAGATTTTAAAATTAAAAAGGCACCTGCAGCTTCACAGGTATCAGTAAAAAAAGCAGAACCAAAAGAGTCACCCGAACAGTCACCAGAAGAGTCACCAGAAGAGTCAATAGACGACTTTGATAAACCCTTTGACTACCAGGCCGGAATAAAAGAGGCCCAAAAAATAATGGCCGAAAAAGGCATCTCATACCCGGGTGTAATCCCAAAGCAACACGGCCGCCGAACAGGAAAACACGCCAAAGGCAAAAGCGCAAAAAAATCAAAAAAACGCAATAAAAGATAAAGAGATTTGAAGATGTAATTTACAATATGGATTGTAAGTTGTGGCAATATCCCCATCCGAAGTTCCCTGATGGAGTGAGAAATATAGGTCTCAGAATCCCAATTTTATAATTATTTTCAGGTTTGGGAATTATTTGGCGGTTGTTATGCGTTCATGTTCGATAATACCGGCAAAAATTGTTCGGTTTTCAAGAAGAATATAATCAGGAGTAATATATGCGTATTCATCCGGCAGCGATTTTGATTTTAACAGCTGCAATAATGGGCTTCATTTTTTCGTCCGTATCCACGTACGATTCCGTAATGCACCTTGACAGACAGGTGCATGGATTACATTGTTCATATTTTTTAGGAATGGGAGAACCTGACGCCACCAATTCATCGGGCTGTTATGCCACCTTGATGAGCAGTTACTCGTCAGTGTTTCGCTCTAAGGTTTGGGGCGGAATTCCCGTGGGCCTGCCCGGAATGGCCATTTTTGGATATCTTGCATTTGCGTCCCTTTGGATTATGATTCGCAATTGTCAGCGAGATATTCCCAGTGCGGCGTTTCTTGCTGCCGCAACAATGGTTCCCCTTCTTACCAGTATTTTTATGGGATATATTTCTATCACTAAGCTCGACACCATTTGCAAGTTATGCATGGGCATCTATGTCTCCTCTGCCCTGGTATTTTTGGGAGCCCTTGGAGTGCTGATTTTTGCCATTAAGCAACATCGAATTGCAAAAAAACAAAATTCTGAAGTTCATACGGACACAACCCCTCAAACTTCATTTGCATTTTTATTGATTGCCTTTGGTTTCGGTCTGGTATTTGTAGGGGCTCCAGTCGCTGCTTACGCTATCATTGCCCCTGATTTTTCAAAATATGTCGGCAGTTGCGGCACCCTTCCCGAGCCCGACGACACGGGAGGAGTGCTCATTCCATTAGGCCCTCAAAATCGACCGACTGAAATGCCAAGTGAAATGCCAAGTGAAATGCCAAGTGAAATGATAGAGGTCATAGACCCTCTTTGCGCAGCATGTGCAGTGTTTGAAAATCGATTTTCAGCCATGGATGAAAGCCGGCAAGTTAAGCGGAAAGTAATGCTGTTTCCCCTGGATAAACAATGCAATTGGATGTTGGATGATTCGGTTCATCCCGGGGCTTGTTCAGTGAGTGAAGCAGTGATGTGCGCGGGGGATCAAGCCGAATCCGTGCTTAACTTTGCCTTTGCCAATCAACAGCGCATCATTGACGCCGCAACAACCGACCCTGATGCCGCTGCACGAATAATGAGTACTCAATTTCCCTCTCTGGCCAAATGCATCGGTTCCGCCGCTGCACGAGCAAAGGTAAATCTGGCACTGCGGTGGGTGGTCAAAAATCAGTTGAACATTCTTACTCCCCAGGTCTACATCGACGGAGTTCGCCTATGTGACGAAGACACAGATTTAGGGTTGGAATTTGCCCTGCCTCGCCTGATTTTCAAACAGTTTACTCTGGGCCCAATCAACAAAGATACCTCATCAGCGGTCACTGAAGCACCACGTCAAGAAGCAGCAGTCCAATCCAGAGTAAGAGCTGCGGTAACTCCCCCATCCCCAGAAACGGCAATTCCTATTGTAAAAGAGACAGAAGAAAAAGGCACAGAAGAAAAAGACACAGAAATAAAAGGTACAGAAGTAAGAGATACAGAAATAAAAGGCACACCAATAAAAGGTACAGAAGAAGAAACACCGGAACATGGCCGTTCTGATGATACGCCCCCCGGTTCCCCAGGTACCAATGAGCCATCTGACTCAATCGAGGAGGTGACTCCATGAAACGAATTCTATTGATTGTTATTGCTTTAATAATCCTCCTGGTTCCGGTGGTTTTGCTGTCTGTCTGGATTTCACAAGCCCGCACCAGGCTGGCAGAAGCAGAATCAGTTGCCGTTGCGACGCCAGCCAATATCGCGGTGGCATCTCAATCCAATGAAGCATACTGCACCCCAGTGCTTAAAAAAATTCTGCGACGGGTACTTCAAAGTTGCGGACTTGTCAATGGACGTGCCGGGCGCGGCTGCCAGCCCATGGATGCGCGCAATCTGGCCACCATGAGCGGAGATGATTTTAACGCCCTGTTTACTCCCATGAATGAGCGGGGAGGCATTATTCAATTTGAACAGGGTAAGAGCGATCTGGACCCAAAGGATATGGCGTTAGTGGAAAAAGTATTTGCACAACGGAGGGGAGGCAGTTATTTCTTTGTCGTCGCTCGCTCTTCACCGGAAGGGGCAGTGAACACCAACTCCGAACTTTCCAAAGCACGGGCAGAAGGAGTACTCTCTCATTTGCAGAGCACCTTCCACGATCCCGATTTGGAAAAGCAGGTTGGACTATTGTGGCTGGGTGAAGAATTTGCCCAGCTGGACCCTGACTTCTGCAACTGGGATCGCAGCGGCGACGAAACGTCCTGTACCCCTGAAACCCTTAACAGGAGCGCATTTATAACATGGATCGATTGTCAGCTATGACCTCAAAATTAACGTACCTTGCACTGCCAATATTGGCCTTGCTGGCACTTCAATGTAAAACTGAAAATCCAAAGCAAAATCAGCCGCCATCCCGTGTTGTTGCGGTAAAAGCGGCGCCTGCTGCACCTGTCTCACTGCCTGAGTTTTGCGATTTTCTAGATCTCGACGGCACCCAAAAGAAACTAAATCTGCCAGAGGTAATAGATCCCTTGACCCACACCAAAACCGGATATCGGTGGATCAACATCTGGGCTACCTGGTGCGGGCCGTGTATTGCCGAAATGCCGACACTGGTAACCATGGTGGATGGACTTAAAAAGTCGGGTAAAGATTTGTCCATTGAATTTGTGGCGGCCGAAGAGGACCCCGAAAAACTAAAGCGATTTTATAAATCCCGCCGCTCTTTTCCTGCAACCGGCAGACTGGCCAATCCAGATGCCCTGAAACCGCTAATAACCGAAATTGGCCTCGATGAAGGAGCCGGACTCCCAATCCATATTTTTGTAGATCCCAAAGGAATGATTCGCTGCGTACGAGCAGCAGCCATTTCCCCCACTGACATCTCAGCAGTAAAGCAATTATTAAAATAATCCCCATTTTATACTCCTGAAATTATTGGCAAAATTTATATGTTGAAAACTTTTTTTAATTATTTTTAAAAAATCCGCACAATTTGTCTTCAAACGGTCGATATACCTCCGTGAAATGTTTCACCTATTGAAAAAGGC
>JAFGVO010000040.1 GCA_016937935.1 Deltaproteobacteria bacterium
AGTAAAAAAGGCCACCGTCCCTCTGCAAACACACGTAATTATTTATCAAATAAAGAAATGATTTTAAGATAATATTTTAATTGTGGTTCCAAATCCACCATAGGTTTTTAACATTGTGTTAATTACAAGGGCAGTGGTAAAAGATATTCTCTGCCGCTCTTCAATGGTTAACATATTTGGATATGGTGCATTATTGGAAAGATTGTTTAAATGCTCCAATGTATCTTGAAGGCTTTTTTGTGACTCAACTCTAAATTTTGCTTTTTTCATCAAAACATCTTTTTTTTCACCAATTTTATCTTCAGAAGAACTTAGAAACATCTTCTTTACGGATGGACGCATTTTAGCAAGAAAAATATCATCAACCCCTGTCTCTTTTTGAATCTCATTTAAAAAGTCTGAAATAAGTTTATTAATTGGCTGATTTAAATAAGTATTCATACAAATTCACAAGTCCCTTCTTTTGAATGATCCTTCAAACCACTCAACTATTTTATTAAGCAAAAATCACGCCAAAAATTATTCATTTATAGGGCAATAAACTGGTAGGCTTTTATAATCTCACTAAATTAAACATTCATTTGTGAAATTTTACTGCAACAAAATTGAAACTATTTTTTATTTTAAAAAGGGTGATTTGAAATTCAGATAACCAGAACTATCTTTGCAACTGCCGGATTGAAATCTTTTCGGTAACAGTAACTAACACCATTTTTAATGGAAAAAACGGCTTTAACTGTATTTGAAAGCTCTGTTGGCTGTCTTACACCAGTTCTAATTTTCTGGGCTTCCCAGTAGGCACTTTCATCTGAAGAACTCATACCTAAAACCTTTTCAGTAAAATACTTTCTAAGAGGACTTCCGTTACGTGCATTCACAGGTGTAATCTTATTTCCATTAAGTACTGTTTTTTCTTTTAAAAAGACCCTTTTAACATCTGAGATATTTACCGAACTTATATTCATGGACTTATTAACAATAATAAGCACATCCTGCGGTGTATCGGCTTTTACTTTAAAATCAGCAGTACTAAAAATAAGCGCTGACAATAAAACCCAAAAACTTATTTTACTAATGTGAAACATTTTAATCTCCTGTAGCTGTTTTATAAACAGAACTATCTGCAAAGGGTATGACGGTGTTAATGTTTAGCATATTCATTTTTTTTAAAAAGATACCGCAATTTGTGTTGTCCATAACCACATTTTATCCGCAATTGGAGTATTTGCAGTTGGTAATATGTAATAAGCATTTGTTTTTAAAGTAACAAATGAAGATGGTTTTATATTTAATCCCATCTGAATCAGCATAAAGCTATCGTAATCATAAACATCATTAGGTGATAGATAATCAATACCTACAAACGGTTTAATTTTTATTTTATCTTTTAATTTTTTAATTGGCAGCTCATAAGCCAAAATTCCATAGGTTGCCTGTTTAACATAATTGGCTTCTATGGCCGACAATGTTGGTTTAGAACCAATAAGAAGGGGTTTCAACTGATCTATAGGAGTAGCTGTAAGATATTCAATTTTTCCTCTTACATACTCACCCATTAGCTCAAGCCCTTTAAATTCCATTTTTAAATCAGCAGCTATGAAATACTCTTTATACTCTTTGGTTACAGTCTCATCATATTGTACAGGATGATCCATATCAGGATTAAATGCAGAAGCGGTCTCATCTAAGTATACTTTCATTACATTTTTAGTATCTGCATACTTTCCATAATATCCATATGTACCTGCAGCGATATTAAAATCACCAAAATGCATATTGACTTTTGCCCGTAATCCAAGAGCTTTATTTCTGTTGAGATCATAAAACTCATCAGAAGGGCCTCTTCCGTTTGACACAGTGAAAGCATAGGATAAATCAATTTTTCGAGAAGGAAAAACAGTTCCAAAAAGCATTAGTCCGGTTTGAGATTCAGGAATAAAATTATGTGAAATCATAAGGGGCATTGTAGTACTTATTATTACCGGAGAACCATGGTCCTCATTCCAGATGCCATATGGGGTTAAATAACGCCCAACCCTTGCTTTAAACCAGTCTCTGGGTTTCCAGTCAAATTGAGCACGAACCATGGAGACTCCCCCAAGTCTGAAATCACCTGTATACGCATTTGAAACAGTAGTATCTCTTCTTGCCCACTCACCACTTGTTGAAAATTCAATATTTCTATCTCCATTTTTTATATAGGTTGTAACTGGATATGAATCAACATTACCGCTTGGCTGAAAAGTAAATTTGGTCTCAATAAGCACTTCCAGACTATTGGTCATTTCACTTTTAAAAAAGAGATTAACATTGGACATATAAAAAGTGCTCTTCCTCGGGGTCAGTGCAAATACCGGACTGTTCCAATCGGGCTTAGTTGTATAATTCTGTGGGAATACCATAGTAAAAGAGGTGTCCATAAATCCAAAAACAGAAAATTTGTTAAGTTCCTCCCCTGTTGATGATTCAAGAACAAGGGTTGCAAGGTCATCTCTCTCCTGTTTTGCAGTTTCAACTTCGTCTTTTAATTTTTCAGTCTCTTCTTTTTGTGCCGAAGCAATGGACTCAAGATTTTCTAATCTGGATTCCTGTGCCTGCAATTTATCAGCCAGCTTCTGCATCTCTAAAGCGGTAGAATCTTCAGATACCATTGCTGTAGTTTCAGAAGGCTGAGTTGTTACCTCGTTTTCAACCTGAGGAGCCTGTTCAGCATTTTGAGCTGCAACTGCTACAGAAATCAAAATGCCTGTTATAGCAACAATGATTCTAATAAAGGTATTTGAGTATTTCATATTTTTTGCTCACTATTATTTTAACTGCAGCTGCAGCCAAACCCTATTAATATTTCAACATGTGCATCGGGAACACAAAAAGGTTCATCTGTCTCCATAAATTCAGAATTAACAGATGTACAGTCACAACACTGATTTGCTCCTGTACAATCTGCTGACTTGCAATCAAAAACAGTACAGACTCCAGGTTTTCCAGGTGATAATGGATCCAGCAAACATCTGTTAGCCTCATACTCCTGACAGTCATCATCTGTAAGACATGATGCCCCAAGACCGTTTTCTTCAATTTCAATCACTGCCGAATCAGAGCCTTCTTCTGAATCCATAACCTCAATCTCATCATCTGCCATGCAGAGCTTGTACTCTTTTACCCATGAATAACCATCAAGACATCTATCGTCATCAGATGGAGTGCATCCGGAAAGAAAACCAGTAACCCAAAATAATGTGACAATTAACAGAATGTATTTATTTTTCATTATTTTTACCTCTAAATATAGTAACAAATAAATATATATTAAAAAATTCCTTTATCAAGAAATTACTTAAGTTTCTCTTGATAAAATGTACATTATGCATCATAATAATGTCTGTTTTTTATCAGGAGGAAACATTTTATGAAAAACGCAATAATAATTTCTGTAGCAATTCTATTAAATTTCGCATTTTTGGGATGCAGCCCAAAACAGGTAAAACAGACAGTTTCTACTAACGAAGTATCAACTATGGTTGTTACTAAAGCAAATGCAAAAGGTGGTGTTCAACTTGTTGACTATAAAGGGGAGGATACGTCAAAAATAGTCCCTAATAAGCCATATCCTCAAAATGTCCCATTTGAAGGCATAACCCGTCCCAACCATAAAACTATAAATGTAATGAACGATGAAGTTTCGCTTTTTTACGACCGCTGGAAAGCTGATTATCTTAAAAACTATCCGGGAACAGGTGTTCTTTATATTGAAGGAGACCTGACCGGGGATGTACCTGAAAGCTGGCCAAAAGATATTCAGGGTATAAGCACTTCTGAAGCTACAGGTTACGGACTCATGATATTTGCACTTATGGCAGGTCACGACCCCATGGCCAAATCATATTTTGACGGCCTTCTTGAGCTCTATCTCAATAACCAGTCAATGATGAAAGATGAGTCACATGCCCCTATGATGTCATGGGTTATTCCAAACAAGTTTGATCAGAGCCTTGAAAGAGTCGATGGAGCCGCAGACGGAGATCTTGATATTGCCTATGCATGTCTCCTTGCAAATGCCCAGTGGGGTTCAAATGTGGGTGAAGATAAATCAATAGTTAAAACTCTTAAAATTGAAGAGGACGGAAAACTTCTTTTTGGAGCTAAAAATACAGACTATCTTGGTCTTGCAAAAAGACACATGAAAGGCATTCTAAAATATCTGGTAGCAAAAGACACAAACTATATCCTGATGGGAGACTGGGCAACAGACCTTGACGGCGGCATTGGCAAAGGTGCCGAGGATCGTTTTAACAACAGCTCAACTCGTCCTTCTGACTGGATGCTTGATCATCTTAAAATATTCAGCAAAGCTCTTCCCGATGAGCGTTGGGATGCCGCTATAAAAGCAATTTACGGAATGTTTCCAACTGTCCAGGATCAAAAAACAGGGCTCTTTCCCGACTTTGTTGAAAATGTAGACGGTGTTGCCAGAAAAGTTGTTCTTGATGTACCTTACAAAAATGAAAAGGGCAAAGACAGTCTCATGTATCTTGAGAGTGAATATGATGATGCTTACAACTGGAATGCATGCAGGGTTCCATGGCGTCTTGCAACAGATGCAATTCATTACGGTTCTAAAGAGTCAAAAGCTGCTCTTGAAAAACTGGACGCATGGTCCACAAAAAATATCGGAACAGGCCCATCTGACTGGGCTGGACAAATCTGGCACGGATACACACTTGATGGAAACAAAATCGGCCCTGATGATGACTGGAGTGTTGCCCTCGCGTTTACAGCCCCCATGGTAACAGCGTTAACTGTAGACCCGGCATATCAGAGCTATCTAAACAGCGGATGGGATTTTGTTGTAAGCAATTTTGAAGGAGACAATAAAGATGAAGGGTACTCGGGATATTTTTCTGATTCAATCGCCCTTTTAAATATGCTTCTTATTACAGGTAACTGGTGGGCTCCATCAATCTGAAGTTTTCCTTTTTAGCAAAATAAAAATCATTCCCCTCCCATAATAACTTAAAATCATTTCGTAAAAATTCATGAGCATCAGTGCTGATAAAAAATAGATAGTTCATGCAACTCAACTATTTTTATGGTATAAGTCCTCAAGCTTTTTTATGTTAGCCTTTAAATTTAGGAACTTTATTTATTTTATGAAATTTACTATTCCAATCACAAAGCGAGCTATTGATATTGTTGCAGACATGGATGTAGAATCCCTTCTTCATCAGATAGCATGTCCCCAGATTTTTACCGGCAGAGAAACACCTTCTACAAACAGTTCCGGGGCACTTTTTTTTCATGCATCTTCTAGAGTCGAGCTGGCTGCAGATATAGATAAATATAAATCTGTCTGCACCCTGCCTCCTCTGATCACAACAGATATGGAGAGCGGCCCGGGAGACATGATAACAGACGGCACAAAGTTTCCATCACTTATGAGTGCGGGAGTAGCAGGGGATGAAAAACTTGCTTATGAGATGGGAAAAGCTGCTGCCATTGAAGGACGTTATGCCGGCTTTAACTGGTCGCTCTCCCCATGTGCGGATGTTGCAGCAATAGCCGACAGCCCCATGGTATCTTTAAGAAGCGCAGGAAATGACTTCGATACAGTAATTAAAATAACCTCGGCATATATTAAAGGGCTTCAGGAAAACGGAATGATTGCAACAGCCAAGCACTTCCCGGGAGATGGTTTTGATATTTATGACCAGCATCTCACTGTGCCCCAAAACCCACAATCAGAAGATGAGTGGAAAAACGGTTCTGGAAAAGTTTTTCAAAAGCTTATTGATGACGGAGTAATGGCTGTTATGCCTGGACATATATCTCTTCCTGCCTTTGACGAAATTGACTCACGCACGGGATTTTATCCACCGGCCTCTATTTCTAAAAAGCTGTTAACAACTCTCTTAAAAGAAAAGATGGGGTTTGACGGCCTGATTGTTTCGGATGCTGTTAACATGGGCGGTTTTGCGGGATATATTAACAGGTTTGATGCCACTGCAGAATTTTTAGAAGCCGGTGGAGACATTGTTCTTTTTCCCCATCCTGAATACTTTGTTAAAGAGATGAAAATTCGTCTTGAAAACGGAATGATAAAAAAAGAGACTCTTATAAACAGAGCCAGACGAGTTGTTTCACTGAAAGATAAACTGGGGCTTTTAGATGATAATATAAAATCACCTGTAAAACCGGATAAAAAATATCATGAGAAAATATCTAAAAAGATTGTTGATAAATGTGTTCGTGTAATAAGAGACAGAGATAATATTCTACCTGTAAAAATTGAAAAAACCACACGAATTGCCCATGTTGTAATATCAATGCACCCAAATGATGAAACTCATCTTTATGATGCCCTTGAAAATGAGCTTAAAACTATTAGTAACAATGTGGAGCGGCTTGTTTACGACTATCCTGAAGGAATTTTTGAAAGGGTCTATGGGAAAGAGTTTGATCTTGTAATTTGTTCAATATCAGCAAAACACGATTACGGAACAAATGTAGCAAGGCTTTCGGGGCCTGCTGCAAGGCTTATGATGACAGGATGGATGAAGCTTGGCACACCTGTAATTTTTATAAATCACTTTCACCCGTTTATAACAAGTGAATATAAGTTCTCGACAGATACTATCATCAACACCTTCGGAAGCACTGTTTACTCAATGAAAAGAGTTGTTTTGGGCATTACGGGTTTACAGCCGTTTTTATCAGAGTAGCAGGATTCAACTTTTAAAAAAAAT
>JAFGVO010000405.1 GCA_016937935.1 Deltaproteobacteria bacterium
TATTGCCTTCCACATATTTATCGCTATTCTCATTGTAGCCTGGCATTATTGACAGACACCCTTTAATATTTCCGTTTGACTCAATACCGATTACACTTTTGCCGGCCCCGCAACCTTTCCAGTGGCTTTTATTTGTATATCTCCTTAAAACCTTCTCATTAGAACCAAAGTATCCGATTGAGTCAGAAGGATGAATCTTAACCCGGTGCAGCTTAATAAGTTTTCCAATTGTTGCCTCAATATCTATTAAATGCTCAGGAGAGAGCTGAAGCTCTTTATTCTCCAACAGATTCCCCATGTCTGTTCCGATCTGAAGCTGCCATGAGTATGCACCTTTTTTTTCAATAATATCGTGAATAAGTACCAGCTGATCTTTATTGAGAGTATTAAGTGTAGTCAAAACAGCAAAAGGCAGACCTATTGAATTACAAACATCCATAGCATCCATCAGCTGCTTAAAATGACCTACTCTCCCGCGAATAAAATCATGAGTCGCCCCATCTCCTCCGTCAAGACTTAAACCAATACCGCTTAAGCCCTTCTCTTTAGCCAGCTTTGCAGCTTTCAAATCAAGTAGAGTTGCATTTGTAATCATACCTGACTTTATACCCGCATCCCTTGCAGCTTCAATAATTTGAGGCCAGTCATCCCTTGTCATTGGCTCACCGCCAGCAATACTAATCCACTCCATACCAAGACTTTTCAAATCCTTAAACAGTGTTCTAATCTCATCTACAGAGAGTTCGTTGTCACGTGCCTTACCCGCTTTTGAACCGCAATGTTTGCAATTAAGATTACATTTCAGGGTTGCTTCAAAAACACCGCGCTTTAAGATGTAAGCCTCTTTCTCAGCTCTCATAAACTATCTCCTTCAGTTAAGAAATTTCAAAATTCGTCATATATTAAAATCAATATATCCATCATAACACTTCACAAGTTAAAAGTGAGAACCATTTAAAATAAAATAATCTGGCATCATCTATTCAAATCAATATAATTACCAGATAACTGGAACTAAATAGAAAGGAAAAACTATGACACATTTGACAATTGAAAAATTACAAACAACCTTTTGGGCCGATGGAATAACTTTTTCAAAAGATAGTAGCGGGTTAATCATTGTAAATATCTCAAACAAGCTGGCAACTGCATCAATTTCACTTCACGGGGCTCATCTCCTGAGTTTTATCCCGTCTGGTCAGGAGGATGTAATATTCCTAAGCAAAAAAGCCATATTTAAAGAAGGTGTTCCCGTAAGAGGGGGAATTCCCGTCTGCTGGCCCTGGTTTGGAGATCACCTGACAGACAGAGAAATCTACTCCCATGGATTTGCAAGACGTAACTTATGGGATGTTAAATCAGTTACAAAAAACAGTGATGATTCAAATACAGTTATTTTTAAATTACATGGAAAAAAAGGCGAATTTGACTCATGGCCCTACAGTTTTGAAGCTGAGCTTAAAGTCACTGTTTCTGACACTCTTTCAATAACTCTTACAACCAATAATACATCAGATAAACCATTCACTATTACAAACGCCCTCCATACATATTTTAATATCAGTGATATCGGCAACATTGAAATTGAAGGTTTAAAAAGGGTTGACTATCAGGATGATGTTGATGGGGAAAAAATCAAAACAGAAAATGGTAATATTACAATCAATCAGGAGGTGGACAGGGTTTACATGAAAACTTCATCCACATGTAAAATTATCGATTCAGGTTTTAACAGAGCAATTGATATTGCAAAAGAGGGTTCAGAAACAACAGTTGTATGGAACCCGTGGAAAAAAATTGCAGCATCAATGAAAGATATGGCAGATGATGAATACAGAAACATGGTTTGTATTGAAGCTGTAAATACCTTTGATGATAAAAGAACTGTTATGCCTGGAGAAAACCATTCAATTACTCAAATTATAAAATCCACCAAATTATAATATTCCTGCAATACCTTTAATAATTTTCAGTATATTTAAATATAAAACTTTTTTTTCACTCTTTTTTTAACAAAAAAACGCCAATATTGAAAAAATAGTGTATAATTGTAAAATAAATTTATTATTGAAAAACAAATAAAAAAACAAATGCGGCTTGAAACATCACAGCCGTCTTAAAACAGGGGAGGCCCAATGAATAAATTAAAAGTTTTTTTCGCAATTGCAATGTTAACCGCATTGTCAGTTTCAATTTCCGGTTGTAAAGAGGATACAAATGATGAAGATCAACTACCTGTGAGAATTAAACCCACAGAATCAAATCTTTGTGATCAGGTGGCAGAAGTTGTTTGTCACAATGCATTTCAATGCTGCCAGGGAAAACAGCTCGAAACTCTTTTTGGAATTACAATATCGACAACAGAAAAAGATTGCAGACGTGACGTTGCACTCTCCTGTGAGCAATCAAAAGCTGAAGAAATTTACTCACTCTCATTAAAAAGAGTTGAAATTGATACAGACAGAGTTGAAAAGTGTTTGAACTACCTCATTGCTCCAGATGATCAATGCTTCCCTGTTGTCCCCTTTGACAGCAGCACATATGATCTTTGTGACAACAACTACTTTTTTATTGGTCAGGTTAAAGAGGGCGAAGAGTGTCTCTACCAGCACGATTGCGTAGACGGAACAATCTGTGACCAAAACAGAGAGTGCACAAAACTTCCTGTAAAAGATGAGTCATGTGAAAACTACCCATGCGCAGAAGGCCTCTACTGTGATACAGATTTTACCGATACAGATTACCCTGTTAACTGTAAAAAACTCATCGGTGAAGGCAAAGCCTGTAATTCATATAACCCCTGCGAAAAAGGCCTTTTCTGCAAAGCTGACGAAGTTGATACAGCTGACACAGATTATGACACAAATCCTTATCAGGAGCAGATGACAGGTACATGTACCATTCTTGGTAAAATTGACGCATCCTGTGAAGGTGATAACGAGTGTGAAAGCTATGAATGTATTCCAGGAATCTGTTCTGACCAAAGTGGAGCATGTTATACAAATGACGACTGCTCAGGAACATGTTCAATATCAGGGGATAAGTGCAACAAAGAAACTCCATGTTCACAAACCTGTAACGGCGGCCAGAGTTATCTGGCTAGTTACGACACAGACTATAATACTGTTTATGAAGTAGTTCCCAAAACAGGCGACACCTGTTATGGAGATTATGACTGCGAAGGAACATGCGCACTTGACAAAACAACTTCCTGCGCAAATGATTTGGATTGTCCAGACCCTTCATATTGTACAGATACTGACGGGACAACTATGACACAATATACATGTGATCCAATCGAAACTTATTATACTTGTGAATATTATTATGGAACGGGCTCAATATGCATTACAAGTACAAACAGCTGCGAAAATGCAGGCACCTGCGAAGACCAGAAATGTGGGGATCAGGCAAAATGTCAGGGCAAACCAAAATGTAAAGAGGCCTACTATCCTCAAAACTATTGTGAATCAACACACTCAATAATTGATATTGATACAGATATAAACTCTATGATGTAATCATGGCATCACATTAACAGTACACAATACCCCAATTCTTTAACTTTTAATTACTTTTTTGATGTATAAAACCCAACCATAATATTGGTTACTCTTTTTAATAACTTCCATCTTCTCTTTTTACCAAGGGCCATCCTTGCAAATAATATTCCCGCAGGTCCCTTTGTCGAATATGAAAAAAATTCATATTTAACACTCTCAACAACACCAATAACTGCGCTTTTGGGCAAATATTCAATTGCCTGTGAAGCATCACCTTTAGTAACATAAATAGTATCCGAACCGTCATCAGTAATATCAATAACTCTATGGGCAACCAGACTGCCATGCTCATCAATAAAAGCAATGACATCACCTTTTAAAATTCTATCACAGTTATCTTTAAAAATAAGCTCCGCACCGCTTAAGATTGCAGGTCTCATGCTGTTACCGCTGGTAATATGCACTGTCATCCCCTGTTTTTAATATCATCAATTTTTTTATATGCTGAAGCAAGAACACAGTCCACAGAACCTGGTTCAGTAAAATTGCCATGTTCGAGATCTCCGCTTGCGGGACATCTGTCACAATAATCTGCAAGGCTACAATTACTGCATTTTTTAGAATCACTCCACTTAAGATTATCAATAGCCCGCAAAACTGGATTCTTATCAATATTACAGATTTCACTGTATGGTGTTTCTAAAATATTACCTAAAACCCTTGGCCATACAGAGCAGGGCCATACATCACCATTAGGACGGATAACAGTCATTGTTTTACCTGCACCGCAAACAGGAGCATCCATATCTCTGTCAGGGGTTTTAGGAACATCTTCAATAAGTCTTTTATCAGACAGAACATCTACAATCTGAGCCTCTTCCGGCCTAAATGCGATTGGCTGTTTCCCTCCGTCAACCCGAGGCTGCACCCTTGAATCCACACTGTAACGCCACCCCTCGTTGATACACATATCAATAAAAGGAGTGACACTTTTAAAATTCCAGTTCATTGCAATCATATTTGCTCTTGCAATACCACCGGCATTTTTAAAAATCCTCAGAGCTTTAACTGTAAGTTCAAAAGCTCCGGTTTTTCCAACAAACTTATCATGATCCTCTGGAATATGAGAATAAATGCTCACATCAAGCTTTGTCACACCCGACTCCCACAAACGAAGAACATCTTTAACAGTAAATAAAGTGGCGCTTGATTTTAAAGCAATTGAAAAATTCAGCCTCTTGGCTTCATTAATAATCTCAAAAAAATCTTTTCGTAAACCCGGCTCTCCCCCCGAAACAGAGAGCATTAAGGTCCCGGCATCAGCCAGTTCTTTTAAAACTTTAAACCACTGACCGGTTGTAAGCTCACTATTTTTATACATATTGTGAGGTTCAAGACAGTGCCTGCAAGAGAGGTTACACCTGTCAGTAAGCTGAATCATAGATACAAGGGGAAAAACAGATCTTTCCTGAATTCTGCTGTACAGGGACTTAAGAGGCGGAGAACATTCACTAAAAAATTGTTCTGTCAAAATATTATTCCAAACTTAAATTTCAATTAGATTTTTTTCTTTTAGTGCTGTTAAAAGCTCAATAACATCTTTTAAAGCCTCATCTTTATTAACCTCAAATTTTTTAACAACCTCATCGGCAATCTCATCAACACTTATTTTTTCAATAAGGGTCCAGATAAAAGATCCCGTTTTGTTCAGAGTTAAAATATTCTCATCAAGAGGCTGAACAATAACTATCTGATCATCAATATTTCGATACGCAACTTTTGAATTGTAAGTTGGAATACTATCAGCTTTAATCATACACACACACTTTCAAAATAATTTTTTAATAAATTAAATAACCATCAACAAATTAAACACTTTTTTTAATCTTGCAATGAATTATCAAGAAGTTCCCAAAACGAGGTATCTTTTTTAAAACCCATCTCAAAACAGATCCCTTTTTTAGCAACAGCACCAGTTATTTCAAGCAATTTATCATAAACAGACTGCCTCTTTGTTAAAACCAGAGATTCATAAAAAAGAGATTTGATTGTTTTAATAGTATTCATTTTAACCAGGGAGTTTTCTGTTGCCTGATGAATTCTAACAAAACCGTCAACCATACAAGGTTCCTGTTTAGTAATTACCCTGTCATGATCACTAAAAGGGGTAGAGTGGGCCCATATTTTTCCATCCTCTTTAAGCTCAAGTACAACCCTGTCAGATGAAAAAGGCACTCCTCCATCATTTAACTTTGCAGCTATTGTACTTTTACCAGCCCCAGACGGACCAAAAAAAACCCATAATTTACCATTTCTCTTGACCGCTGAAGCATGAAGAAAAAGCATGCGTCTCTCTTCAAATACTACAGACAAAACCGTCCTTAAAACAGCCCCTAACACTAAGTCCCTGCCCTTTTCAACTTCAAAATCCCCATGCATTACTAATTGGGTTTTCTCTATAACCCCCTTAAAAGATGGTCGTTCTATTTTCAGAAAAGATACACTTTCATTTTCATCCAGTTCATATTCCAACCTATTCAAGGGGTCAGAATCAACCCAGCCATCCTTCTCATTTACATTTAAAATCAAATCAGTTTTCACATTTTTCTTAGTATTAAGATTATCAGATAAACGACAATATAAATTTAATTCAGCAGGTAGCAATGAGTAATTTTGATAATATATATCAACCCTAATTACCAAATCAGATATGAAACAATTTTTTGAAATGAACATTCAGATAATGAAAATTCAAGATTAACCAGTAGCAATTACTGTATCAGGGGCACACGCCCATGGAGGATTGCAGCTAAGTGTATATGTTGTCAGCTTATCCTCTTCTTCAATAGCGGGTTTAACATAAATCTCTTTTTTCATTATATCCAATTCTGTATTTTTATCATTTAAACTCATAAATTTCCCTTATTCATATAAAGTATTTATTCATAATATACTAATAATTACTATTTAAGTAAAATCAATAATAAAAAGACTATGGAGTTACAATAACCTCTAAATCATAAATATTTTCAATATTTGGATAATCAGCACCACTTGTCCACTTATCGCCTACAACCTGAATGTAAAACAATCCTTCACTGCCAGCAGTAAAAGAAACACTTTCGTTATCGGTATTGGTAAATGAATTGTGATATGTGCCATAATCCAATGGATTGGACATAACATAAAGATCAAGATCATCAACATCTGAATCTCCGGTAGAATCTGTAAAATAAATATTTACAGCAACGTTTGCACCGGCAGGCACATTATTTATAGTAAACCAGTCTTCGTCAGACGGACAGATATACAATCCATATGTCGTTAAAGATGCTCCGCCAGTTGCATCCAAATATGATGTGGCAGTTCCAGATGTATTATTTCCAGTTCCTTCTAATTTATCACCACAGCTGCCAGTTACTAATGACGTTAAATTGTAGTCATTTTCCTCAGAACCTGTTCTGCCAATAACCTTTATATAATAAACACCTTTGGTTGTCTGAGCAAAATCAGGGGCGAGTCCCACTGACCCGGCTGTAAATAAAATACTCTCATTATCTGTGTCTGATTTTGATTCTGCTACAAGAGTAAGATCTGCCGTTCCATCATCAAAATAAAGTTCCAAATCAAGATTTCCTAAAGAATTTGAAAATACAGCTGAGATATTAATCTGCTGTCCATGGAGCACATCGTCGCTTATTACAAACCAGTCATCATCAGATACGCATATTCTTGAATTACTTTTAGTTTCAGCTACGCCAATTGAGGCTGCAGTTGCAATAGTGTCATTAAGTTCATAGGCATCACATTGACCCGCCGATGCTGTCATACTGTAATTATTGCGTACAGTTCTGTCCAGACCTGTTACCTTAACGTAAAAGGTTCCCGTATGTGAGGCGTCTGCCTTGTAATTTACAGACTCACCATTTGTAACTGATTCAGACAAAGCAACTGGTGCAGCAGATGGATCATTATATAGATAGAGATTAAGATCACCGGTAGAATGGGTAAAAGTTATTGATGCCGCAACATTGTCACCTTCAGCAACTCCATCAATCATAAACCAGTCCTCATCCCCTGAAGTATCACCTTCACAAATGGTTAATCCGCTTAATGTAGCTGTTGTAACATCTGTTGCAGAGGCATAATCATTATTAACTTCATTTGCATCAGCAACACATGCAGCAAGATTTTCAGCAAGAATGGAGTATTCGTTTTCATCACTTGCTGTAGCACCTTTAACATTTACATAATAAATACCTGCAATTGTTGTTTTAAAACTAATTACCTCGTTGTCATCGGTTGTAGTGGCACTATCGACTACTACCCCCGAACTATTAACAAGATCCATATCAAGATTTCCATCAGCATTTGTAAATGTTAAAGTTACAGTAATAACATCTCCGACACCAACAGTTGTAAGTTTAAACCAGTCCGTATTACCAGGACAAATCTGAAGATAAAGTTGAGTTGTTCCAAAACTTAAAGCTTTTGCCTTTGCTAAAGTGTCTGAAGGTTCATTGTTATCATCAACACATAATGCAAGAATATTTGCCGGACACTGTTCAATGGAGGTAGTTGGAGTATCTGTTCCACCACAGTTAAAGAAGTCGTTACTGCCTCCATAATATCCGCAAACAGATAGAGATGGCGTAGCATAGTATTGTTCAAAACAATCATAATATTTAATTTTTGAACTTGAGCAAAAATAAGTAATTTCAGAATCACAACATCCGCCACTGTTGGTTGTCAAATATCCACCATTAGCTGCATCGCAGGCATGAATACACTCATGTTTATCTGTTGGTACAGTATATTCTCTGTCGCATGTGCAGGTATTACCGCTACATGTTCCATTTGCTCCGCAGTCTCCGCAGTCAATTACATTTCCGCACTCATCTTTTGATGATGAAAGTCCGCACTCGGGAGCACCGGAAATTGTATCACATGTAATTGTTCCTGTAACATTACAGCATGTTCCCGTATCAAGATGACAGGAATCTCCCGACGCACAGCATACGCCATCGCACAAACTGTTTGGACAGGAATCACACTCGGCACCTGTCCAGGGAGCCGCTGCAGTACAATCACAAGTTGCAACCCCTGAAGTTCCATCCACATAACAACTGCCGCCATTCAAACAATTTATTGTAGCAGTTGAACAATCAGGGTAACAAGTTCCGTCATTATTTTCATCCTGATAACCTGAAGAACAAGCATCACAATTATCTCCTGTCCATAGATAATCACATGAGCAGGACTGAACACCATTACTATATTCACATGTTCCATATACACAGGGATCACTCTCTGCACATGTGGGATCATCAACAACGCAACTGCCGCTATCCAGATGAAAACCTGTATCACAACTGTCACACACAGCCCCTGTCCAGGGTGCAATACAATTACATTCTGCATAACCCGAAGTTACACTTTCAACACAACTTCCTCCATTTAAACAACTTAGGGCTGCGGTTGCACAATCAGGATTACATGTTCCATCGTTATTTGCATCCTGATAACCTGCAGCACACGCATCACAGGTATCTCCTGTCCAAAGCAAATCACATGAACAGGACTGAACACCATTACTATACTGACATGTTCCATTTACACAGAGATCATTTTCTGCACAAGTTGGATCATCTGCTACACAGCTGCCGCTATCCAGATGAAAACCTGTATCACAACTGTCACAAGAAGCACCTGTCCAAGGTGCAATACAATCACATTCTGCATAACCCGAAGTTACACTTTCAACACAACTTCCGCCATTTAAACAACTCAGGGCTGCTGTTGTACAATCTGGACTACATGTTCCATCGTTATTTACATCCTGATAACCTGCAGCACATGCATCACAGGTATCTCCTGTCCAATGAGCATCACATAAGCAGGACTGAACTCCATTATTATACTGGCAGGTTCCATTTACACAGGGATCATTTACTGCACAAGTTGGATCATCAGCAACACAGCTGCCGCTATCCAAATGAAAACCTGTATCACAACTGTCACAAGCCGCTCCCGTATAGCCTGTATCACAAGTACATACAGCTACACCAGTATCATCGGCACAGCTTCCGTTACTGTTACAA
>JAFGVO010000406.1 GCA_016937935.1 Deltaproteobacteria bacterium
AATAAAAAATTGAAAGGAACTTTAATATGAAAACTGATTTGGAATGTTTTCCCTGCTTTTTAAAACAGACGCTTAGTGCTGCAGCTGTTGCTAAAATGAACAGAAATCAAACTCAAAAAGCAGTTAAAGAAGTTCTTAATATTCTCAAAGATATAAATATGGAACTACCTCCTCCTCTTATGGGACGTGATATTCATAATATTATAAAAAAAATATCAGAAAACCCTGATCCTTATAAAGAGTTAAAGAATTTTCAGAACAATACAGCACTTAAACTGCTAGATGAACTCAAAAACGAAATTGCCTATGCAGAAGACAGCTTTGAAACAGCAGTAAAATTTTCTATTGCCGGTAATGCCATAGATCTTGGAACATCAACAACTGTGTCAGCTGATGTTAAGGACTCCTTTAAAAACGCACTGGCAAAACAGATTGATAAAGCAGAGGTAAGCAAACTTAAAAAAGAGATTGAAAACAGTAAAAAAATTCTCTTTTTAGCAGATAATTCGGGTGAAATAATTTTTGATATTCCTTTAATGGAATATATTGGAAAAGAAAAATTAACTGTTGCCGTTCGCTCAAATCCAATAATAAATGATGTCACCCTAAAAGAGGCAGAACAGTGCAAAATTTCAAGCATGTTTAAAGTTATTGAAAACGGTTCAGACCTCCCGGGAACCTGGCTTGATGAGTGCCGCGAAAATTTTAAAAATGAATTTGAATCAAGTGATCTTATCATTTCGAAAGGACAGGGTAATTTTGAAACATTAAGTTCTTTAAATAGATCGATTTTTTACCTTTTTTTGGTAAAATGCAAAGTCATTGCAAAGATAACCGGTCAGAAGCCGGATACTTTTATTATTCAAAAAATTTAAGACAGGAAAAAACAAAATGGCAAAAGTATTGATAATAGGAGCTGGAGGAGTCGGGCATGTTGTAGCACACAAATGTGCTCAGGTTCCTGAACTGTTTGACATAATGATTGCAAGCAGAACCAAATCAAAATGTGACAAAATTGCAGAGGGTCTTCCGGTAAAAGTTCAAACTGCACAGCTTGATGCAGATGATACTGCTCAAACTATAGAATTAATAAGAAAATTCAAACCTGAACTTGTTGTAAATGTTGCCCTTCCCTATCAGGATCTCAACATTATGGATGCCTGCCTTGAAACAGGAGTAAACTATCTTGACACTGCCAATTATGAACCAAGAGATACTGCTAAATTTGAATATCACTGGCAATGGGCCTACCATGAAAAATTTAAAGAAAAAGGTCTGATGGCTCTTTTAGGAAGCGGATTTGATCCGGGTGTTACAAATATTTTTACAGCTTATGCAGCCAAACATTATCTGGACACTCTTACATCTATTGATATTGTAGATGTCAACGGCGGGGATCATGGACAAAGTTTTGCAACAAACTTTAACCCGGAAATCAACATTAGAGAAGTTACTGCACAGTGCCGCCATTTTGAAGATGGATCGTTTATTGAAACTGCCCCCATGTCCCTTAAACGTTCATTTTCATGCCCTGACAACGTGGGTACATATAACATCTACAGAATGTATCATGAAGAACTGGAATCTTTGACAAAGTTTTATCCATCCCTAAAAAAAGCACAGTTCTGGATGAGTTTTTCTGAAAATTATTTAAATCATCTCCAGGTTCTGCAAAATGTGGGAATGACAAAAATAGACCCTGTAATGTATGAGGGCAAAGAGATCATCCCGCTGCAATTTTTAAAAGCGTTGCTTCCTGATCCGGGTGATCTTGGCAAAACCACCACTGGACAGACATGCATCGGGGTTATAGCAAAAGGACAAAAAGATGGTGAAGATAAAAGTGTCTATATTTATAATATCTGCGATCATCTCTCCTGCTTTAAAGAGGTCGGCTCTCAGGGAGTATCCTATACAACTGGTGTTCCCGCCATGATTGGAGCTATGATGATGCTCACAAAAAAATGGCAGGGCAAAGGTGTTTTTAATATGGAGCAGATGGATCCGGACCCCTTTATGGAAAAACTTAATATTCATGGACTGCCATGGCAGGTAAAACAGGACAATGAAATAGAATGGTAGTTAAATTTAATCCTGCAGATGTTCCATCTCCCTGCTTTGTAATTGAAACTGAACCCCTAAGACATAATCTTGAAATTTTGTCTGATATAAAAAAAACAGCAGGCGTTAAAATTGTACTTGCTCAAAAAGCATTTGCATCATTTTACCTTTATCCAATAATTTCAAAATACCTTGACGGTGTTGCCGCAAGCGGCCTTTACGAAGCAAGCCTTGGTTTTGACGAATTCAAAAAAGAGGTTCACACTTATTGCCCTGCGTTTAGAGATGACGAAATTGAATCAATAATTTCAAAAAGTGATCACATAATTTTCAACTCTTTAAATCAGCTAAACAGATTTAAACAAAAGGTGGAGAACAATAAAAACTGCTCCATTGGACTAAGAATAAATCCTGAATGTTCTGTTGCATCAACACCACTTTATGATCCCGCTGCGCCAGGTTCACGACTGGGGGTGCTGGCATCAGAACTTGATAGTATAGATATAAATATAATTGATGGTCTTCACTTTCATGCACTTTGCGAACAGAGTTCATATGAACTTGAGAAAATACTACAAGCTGTCGAAGATAAATTTTCTTCTCATCTTCATAACTTGAAATGGATAAATATGGGCGGGGGTCATGCTTTTACAAGAAAAGACTACGATCTTAAACATTTTTATAAACTCATTGAAGAGTTTAAAAACAGATATAAAAACCTTCAGATAATTTTTGAACCTGGAAGTGCTGTTGTTTGGGAAACAGGAGTACTTGTTTCTAAAATTCTGGACATAACCAATAACAGTGGCATGAATGCAGTTCTTGACATCTCGTGCACTTGTCACACTCCAGATATTATTGAAATGCCATACAGAGCTGTAGTTGAAAATGAAATTCCTATTGATAATGCCCCATATAAATACCGATTAGGTGGAGTTTCCTGTCTTGCAGGAGATCAGTTTGGAGAATATGGATTCAATAAAGAATTAAATATTGGTGATAAGATTGTTTTTAAAGATATGGCTCACTATACAACGGTTAAAACAACAATGTTCAACGGTGTAAGACATCCATCATTGGCACTTTTTAATAACAATAGTGGCAAGATGGATATATTCAAAGAGTTTACCTACAGTGACTTTAAACAACGACAGGGATAACATTATGACTAAGCAGACAGATATAAAAAACAATGAGTGGTCAGTTGAAGATTCAACAACACTATACGGAATTTCTGACTGGAGCGGAGGCTACTTTTCCATTTCTGATGCTGGAGAAATTCTTGTGCACGCTCCGGTTGAAAATGATGAAACCAAAGAAATATCCTTGATGGAAATTGTGGATGGTCTCGAGCAGAGAGGGCTTCAAATGCCTGTACTCTTAAGACTGGAAAATCTAATTGACGAACGAATTAAAGTTATAAATACAGCCTTTGCAAATGCCATCAAAGTTGCAAATTACAAAGGTGAATACAGAGGTGCTTTCCCCATAAAAGTAAATCAGCAAAACCACGTGGTATCCGAAATTGTAAGATTTGGAAAAAAATATCACCACGGTCTTGAAGTTGGAAGCAAGGCTGAACTGCTTATTGCACTCTCCATAATAAGCGACAAAGAGAGCAACATCATATGTAACGGCTATAAGGATGCTGAATTTATAGAACTTGGACTTCAGGCTCAACTCCTGGGATACAACTGTTTTTTTGTAATTGAAACCCCTGAAGAACTACCTCTTATTATTGAACAGAGTAATAAGATGAATATTGAACCAATGATTGGGGCAAGAGTAAAACTTTCAACCGAAGTTGAAGGCCACTGGAGTAAAGATAGCGGAGAAAGAAGCCTGTTTGGACTTAGTGCAAGTCAACTTGTTGAAATATTAGATGAGTTGAAAAATACAAACCTCCTTCACCGTTTTAAACTTCTTCACTTTCATCTTGGATCGCAAATTCCCAATATTAGAAATATTCGTGCGGGAATTTTAGAAGCATGTCGATACTATATTGCCCTGCATAAAGAAGGTGCCCCATTAGGATATATTGATATTGGGGGAGGACTTGCGGTTGATTACGACGGAACCCGCAGTACTGAAGGACACAGCAGAAATTATAATATTCACGAATATTGTGCAGATATTGTTGAAGCTATTCAGGAGTCATTTGATCAGCATGAAATCCCACACCCCACAATAATAAGCGAATCGGGACGAGCGGCAGTTGCCCATACATCGGTACTTCTTTTTAATATTCTTGATGTTAATAAATTTGAATCTAAAAACATGGAAATCAATTTTCCAGAAGACACCCCTGAACCTGTATTAAACCTCTTTGAGGTTGCTCAAAACATTACACCCAAGCGAATACAGGAGTGCTACAATGATATAATGCACTATCGCAATCAATCTCAGGAACTTTTTATAAGAGGAGAGATAAATTTGAGAATGCGCGCTGCTGTTGAAAATCTCTATCTTCTGGGATTAAACAAAATAAGCGAAACTCTCCCATCATTAAAAAAAGTACCTCCTGAACTTGAAAATCTTCAAGAGAGCTTATCTGATATCTATTACGGAAATTTCAGTATATTCCAGTCCCTTCCTGATGCATGGGCAATTGAGCAGGTGTTTCCTGTTATGCCCATTCACCGTTTAAATGAAAAGCCCACAAGGGATGCTGTAATTGCAGATATTACCTGTGATGGAGATGGCCGCCTTGATAACTTTGTAACTTCCGAAGGTTACTCCAAGACCATACCTCTTCACTCATTTGATAAAAACAAAGAATACTATATTGGAGTGTTTCTTGTTGGTGCATACCAGGAAACACTAGGTGATCTTCACAATCTGTTTGGAGATACAAATATCGCAAGCATCAGAATAAACAGCGATCATAGTTTTGATATTGTCCACGAATTTGAAGGTGACAGTATTTCGGATGTATTGAGTTATGTTGAATACGAACCCCAGACCCTGATAAAAATTTTCAGACAGAAAGCTGAATCTGCAGTTAAGGACGGAATAATTACTGTTGCACAGCGACAGAAAATGCTTGGACTGTTTAATGACAGCCTTATGGGTTATACATATTTTGAAAAATAAAATGTGACATATTAAATAAATGAAAACCATCCCCCGCAAGACCTGCAAACAGTTTTTCTCCAACAACAGCTGATAAACGGTAAAAGTCTCAAAAAATCAGACTTCATAATTGCAAATTATTATCATTATAAAAGCTGCGAACTAGAGATATTGCATCTCACAATGAATCTTTAAAATTTTTGAAAAATTACTAAATTTATTTTTGAAAAGATAGTTAGAGGAATTTTGAATGGTCTATAAAGCTGGTTTTACCAACGGTTTCTTCCACCACCGCCGCTACCGCCGCCAAAACCACCACCACGGTTTCCACCGCCGCCGCCACCGCCGCCACTGCGACGTTTTTCCTGAGCTTCGTTAACAGTAATCTCTCTACCGTCAAGCTGTGCACCGTTCATTTCAGAGATAGCTGTAGTAGCAGCACCCTCATCTTCGAATGTAATAAATCCAAAACCGCGTGAACGGCCGGATTCGCGATCCTTAATTACTTTGGCTTCAGTAATTGCTCCAAAGCGTTCAAAGGCATCCGATAGATCGGCATCAGTTGTGTTCCAGGATAGGCTTCCGACGAATAATTTCTTCATTTCTTTCTCCATGGGCATATAAACCCCAAGCAATGGTCTTTTGCTCTCTTGCTAAAGACCGTAAAAATACATTGCTTTATCAGATAAAATTCGAACTGCACCAGATTATAAAGAAACGACTTATTTAAAATCCAAGGATTCTACT
>JAFGVO010000407.1 GCA_016937935.1 Deltaproteobacteria bacterium
AAACTGTTGAGTAATTTGAAAAGTGGAAGTTTGAATGAGCAAAATGTGTAATGATTTCAAACTTATCAATTAGGGTGGTGTGATAATGGGGGTAATTTATTTCACTTTATGATCGTGTTGTTTTAAAAGTACAAATGGTTAAGTTAACAGTTTAATAAATATGTGGGTGAGAGTTTGATTAAAGTATCAGGTTTAACAAAAAAATATGGGGAAAGAGTTGCTGTTGATAATATCTCTTTTACTGTGGGTAAAAATGAGGTTGTTGGATTTTTGGGTCCAAATGGAGCTGGTAAAAGTACTACAATAAAAGTTTTAACTTCTTTTCATTCGGCATCATCTGGTGTTGTTGAGATTGCAGGATATAATGTTTTAACCCATCCGGAGATTGTGAAAAAACATATTGGTTATCTTCCAGAAAATGTTCCCCTGTATCCTGAGATGCGTATTTTTGAGTATCTTGAATATCGGGCAGGGCTCAAAGGTATTTTAGCTAAAAATAGAAAAAAAGAGATTGAACGTGTTCTTAATAAATGTCAGATTTCTGATGTAAAAAATAGAATTATTGGACAGCTTTCTAAAGGCTATAGACAGAGAGTTGGCCTTGCAGATGCACTTATTGCAGACCCTCCTATTTTGATTTTAGATGAACCTACAGTTGGTCTTGATCCATCTCAAATAAGAGAAATAAGAGAATTAATAAAGGAACTTGGCAAGAACCGTACAGTGATTTTATCCAGTCATATTCTTCCTGAAATTGAGGCTGTCTGTTCGAGAGTAATAATTATTAATAAAGGTAAAATAGCTGAAGATAAAAAGACATCCGATCTAAAAGCAACAAATTTAGGTGTTAATATTGATATTAATTTAGAGTTGATAAATTCGAAACCATATGTGGATTGTAAAGAAATTTTAAGAAAAAATATTAACGGTATTCAGATTGTTTCTGAAGAAAACAGCACAGATATTATTATGTCCTATGAAATTACAAAGCTTGGCTTAAGAGTGAAAAGCAAAAATGACAGAGGAGTGGAATTAAGAGAAAATATCTTTGATGCTTTAGTTAAAAATAACATTAAAATTGTTGGGATGTACCAGAAAAGTGTAACTCTTGAAGATATTTTTGTAGACATTGTTACTGATGAAAAAATTGAAACTAATTTAAATACTGAGGAAAATCTATGAAATATTTTTTGCAGTTTAAGCGGGAATTCTATTCATACTTTTTTTCTCCAATTGCCTATGCTGTTATTGGAGCATCAGCACTTTTAAACGGAGTAATGTTTTTTCTCATCATTCTACTTCTTTCAAGAAGCGAAATGACTACCGGAACTCCAATGGAGATGCTTTTTTCGTGGATACTTTTTTGGGTTGTTGAACTTGTCTTAACACCTGTCATAACAATGAGAGCTTTTGCAGAAGAGCGCCATCTTGGAACTTTTGAATCTCTTGTAACTGCTCCTGTCAATATTTCTATTATTGTTTTTGCCAAATATTCAAGTGCTCTTCTTCTTTATATAATTATGTGGCTGCCGACCCTGGTATATCCCATTATAATATCAACATATTCAACACTTGATATTGGACCTGTCATTTCTGGATATATTGGTACGTTTGCAATTGGAGGAATGCTGATTTCCATAGGCATCTTTGCAAGTGCTCTCACAAAAAATCAGATTGTTGCCGCGCTGCTTAGTTTTGCTCTAATCATGATGCTTTTTTTAATGGGTCTTTTTAGATATGCTGACTGGATTCCCGCAGCTGACTTTTTTGAACAGCTGGATTTAATAGGCCATATGGAGGACTTTGCAAAAGGTATTATTGATACTCGTCATCTTATCTACTATGCAACAATTACTATTTTTGCTCTTTTTGGAACAGTGCAGGTTTTAGAATCAAGAAGGTGGATGAGATGAAAAAAAGAATTCCACTTCAATTTTCCATGGCTGCAAATGTGATAATTTCAACAGTCGGACTTTTTTGTATATTGATAATTGTTAATTATTTGTCACTTCGTCATTACACCAGAATAGATATGACAGGAAGCGGCATATACACTTTGAGCGATAAAAGTATTGCTGTTTCAAAATCGTTAAAAGAGAAAATTACTGTGTATCTTTTATGGTCCAAAAGTGACCCGGTTGAAAGTCAGATTGAAGAACTTTTAAAGGAGTATAAAAATCTTTCAGAATATATTAAAATTGAGATTTTAGATCCCGATGAAGATCCTGAACAGTTTGAAATGATACAAAAAAAATATGCAAAAATTAAGGTGGATGATTCTGGTCAGGCTGGAGTTGAAGCCGGTATCTTTGTAAAGGGTGATAAGAGAGTAAAGTTTATCCCGGCAGAAAGTTTTGAACAGACCGTTTCTGAAATTAATGAAAACGGTGAAAGCAGTACAACAAATTTTATTGCGGAACAGAAAATAACAGCTGCAATTATCGGGGTCTCTTCAAATAAGAGTGAAACAATCTGCTTTACACAGAACCATGAAGAGTGGAGCCTTGAAGAAGATGACGGTTTATCCTTGAAACATATTGTCAAAGGCCTGACTTTGGATGGATTTAAAAGCAGAAAAATTTCACTTTTAAATGGAGGTGCAGGGTTAAAAGAGTGCAGCCTGATTGTTGTTGCCGGCCCTAAGAAAGCATTTTTTAAAGATGAAGTTGAAACCCTTGAATCATTTTATAATGATGGCGGACGCCTTATTTTACTCCTTGATCCAATATTCAGAGATGATAAATTTTTAAAAACAGCTCTCCAGGATTTTGTAAGAAGAAACGGGATAGAGATTGAGGATGATTTTATTATTGAAACTGACCCTTCCAAACTTGTTAATGAGACTCCAATAACATTTATTGCATCAATGTTTTTTAATCATCAGGCTGTAAAACCACTATATGATAGAGATGGTGATGTTAAACCGGTTCTGTTTTCATCCGCAAGATCTTTGAAACAGATTGATGGGGAGAACAATTCTGTTTCGGATATTCTGGCGCAAGCATCAAAATTTTCATGGGGAGAGACTGATCTCTCATCACTTAAAAATGGAGAGCAAATTCCATCTCAGGATGAGTTTGATATTGAAGGGCCTTTAAATATTGTAATGTCATCAGTAAAGCAATCACCGCTGTCATCTGAATTTTCACGACTTGTTGTTGTCGGAGACAGTGATTTTTTATCACCTCAACTCTTTATTGAGGGCAGTCTTTACAACAGGGATTTATGGTCATCATTAGTTGGATGGACTTTAGACAGGGGAGATATGATATCAATTGCACCTAAAGATCCC
>JAFGVO010000408.1 GCA_016937935.1 Deltaproteobacteria bacterium
ATGTAGTGCCCAAAAAAATACCCCAAAACACTCAACCACCCGATAATAAACAACTATTTTTTTCACCCTGTCGAAGTCGGGTTAGGTAACCTGGAAGAGGTTTTTTGGAGAGGTTTTTAAGGTTTTTAGAGAGGTTTTTTCACTATACTGTTCAGGCTGTTTCTGCTCTGGCGAGGATTGGCTGGAGGATTTCCATGGCTTTTTCGAAGTCATAGCCGCTTACTGCTTCTTCTATCTGATCCATCTCTTTTGCAAATTCACCAATATTCATTTTTTCAAAATTGGTTTTAAAGTAGGATACTGATTTTGAGTCAAAGTCTGCCAGCAGAGTTCCCAATTCAAGCAGATATGGATGTGCTGATTTTAATGATACTGTTTCTTGTTCTTCAAGGCTATCCTGCTTAGGTTCTTCATTTTCTGTATGTGTTTTTAACTGTTTTATTATCTCAAGGGTATCTGTCATCGCGTTTTTAAATTTTGATAAATCGTGTCTGCTTTCCCGGCTGTTTTCTTCACGGAGTTCTTCTACCAGGCGTCTTGTCTCTTTGTATAGTGCTGTTGCTCCTATATTTCCGCTTACACCTTTTAATGCGTGAACTATTTCTATTGCTTCATCAATATTGTTGTTATCTATAGCGGTTTCAAGCCTTTTGATGACACCTTTTTGTCTTTCGGCAAATTTGAAAAGCATGTTTGAATATACTTTTTTCTTTCCCCCGACTCTTGCAAGTGCACCGGTTAAATCAAAATCTTCAAGTATGCTTTCAAAAATATCTTTGTCATCAGTAACTTCAACTGGAGCCATGCTGTATGTTCTTGATTTATCCGGGGAGATCCATCTTGTAAGGGTGGCAAACAGCATTGAGGGATCTATTGGTTTTGCCACGTGATCATTCATTCCAGCATCAAGAGCTTCCTGTTTATCCGCTTCGCTGACTTTGGCTGTCATAGCAATTATTGGAAGATCGACAAATCTGTCGTCCTTGCGAATCTCTATTGTAGACTCAAGGCCATTCATGTTGGGCATGTGAATATCCATAAGTACCGCATCATAATTAAACGGTGAGGATAATATTATATCGAGAGCCTGTATTCCATCTTCAACAACATCTACTTTAAAGCCCACACTCTCAAGGAGTTCCCTTGCCACTTCCTGATTTGTTTCATTGTCCTCAGCAACAAGAATTCTTGCGTGGCTAACATTTTTAAGAAGATTTGCGGTTCCTTTTTGAAGTGAGTCAGTATTGTAAATTTCACGTTTGTAACCATACATAACATCCATAAGTGTATCAAGCAGTGATGACGGGGTTACAGGCTTTGCAAGAAAACCGTCCGCTCCCGCATCTTTTGCATTTGTGCGAATTGTTTTTTCGTCACTGAAGGCACTCATAATTATAATCGCCGGAGGAGGGTTTAAAAATTTCTCTGTTTTAATCAGTTTTGTTGTTTCTCCACCGTTAATGCCGGGCATCATCCAGTCAAGAAGCACAAGATCATAACGCTCTGAGGGTATTGCTGATGCTTCAATAAGTCTGGCGAGGGCCTGTTTACCCGAGTTAACCTGATTAACTTTGCATCCCACACGGGACAGAAGTCTGTTCATTGATCTCAAAACCATTGGATTGTCATCAACCAGGAGAATTCGCATCTGCTGAAACGGAGTAAAGGGTGAATATGAGGGTGTGTTTGAAACATTCGGCAGATTGAATTTTGCAGAGAAATAAAATTTGCTTCCTTCGCCCTGTTTACTTTTCACCTTAATCTCTCCGCCCATTTTCCTGACAAGACCTTTTGAAATACTCAGACCCAAACCCGTCCCGCCGTATTTTCTGGTGGATGATGCATCAGCCTGGGTAAAAGGAATAAACAGGTTTTCTGTTTGAGAGTCATTAAGTCCTATTCCGGTATCGCTTACAGAAAAACCCAGAATAACACTGTTTTGAAGTTTTTCAATTACGTAACAAGAGACGGCAATTTCTCCCTTGTCCGTAAATTTAACAGCATTGCTTGCAAGATTTAATAAAACCTGAGTAAGCCTTAATGAGTCTCCCAAAACTTTCTGGGGAACTTCCGGCTCAAGATCAAAGAGAATTTCAATACCTTTTGAGCGGGCTTTCGGGCCTATAAAATTAGCCATGCTCATAAGCGTATCCTGAACATCAAATATTGACTGCTCAAGTTCCAGTCTGTCTGCTTCCAGTTTTGAAATGTCTAAAATTGAATTGAGCAGTTCAAGAAGAGCTGTGGCTGCCTTGCTGCTTTTTTTGACATAATCAAGCTGCTGATCATTCATCTCTGTTCTGCTTAAAAGATGATTCATTCCTATAATTGAGTTCATGGGGGTTCTCAACTCGTGGCTTAAGTTTGCCAGAAACTCGTTTTTTGCAGTGCTTGCAGCTTTGGCAGAGTTGGTGGCATTCTCAAGATCATTAGACATTGATGCGCATATTATGTAATTTTTAAGTGGTGCCAGGTAGAGATATATTTTTTCAAAATCACTGCTTGAATATGAAGAACCATTTTTTTCAAGACAGAGTATTGCAACAATTTCATCATTACCATTTTTGGTACCCTTTTGGGTACCCTTTATGGAAATTGTCATTCTTGAATCCGGAATAAAAGAATCAGTGCTGATCAGTGCATTATCAAGATCATCTGCATTTGAAAAATAACAGTCCAGGTGCTGGGATAAATGAATATTCAACATTTGTATTCTGTTATTGATGTCCGGAAGAAATCTCTGTGGAATATTGTTTGTACCACCTTGTGAATTTATGTTTTTAAATTCAGAAAGTTTAGGATTGAGCCATCCTTTTTCCGAGGTAAAAATGGCACCAATTTCGCTGTCAGTAAGTTTTATAATCTTTTCAATTGTTTTTTCAGGGAGAAGCTCAGGTGACTCTTCTGCCAGTTTATTAAGAGATGTTATATCATTTAATATTTCATTAGTTTGAAGATTCTGAAGCTGTAAAGTCTGTTCAGCGGTAATATCCTTAAATATTAAAACAACCTGGCTAATATCATTGGTTTCTGTCTTTATGGGGTAGGCAAGGACATCTGCAAAAATATTCTGCTTATGGGAATTTTTAATCTGTATTATTGAATTATCAACAGGCAGACCGGTTTTTAATACTTTATAAAAAGGATTATCAATTATATTAAGGGGAATATTTTTATTGTCTAAAAAAATGTCAAACTCATGAAAATTAATTGTTTTTATATCAGTTTCAATATCAAGATTTAAATGTTCTCTAACCCATCTATTTGCAAAAACAAGTATGCCGTCAGGCTGAATTATTAAAACCCCGGATGGAAGTTTGTCAATGAATGTAAATGAGTTTGATTCCATAAATTTAATCAGTTTCCAGCCAGAAGTTCAATTATTTTGCTTCTATTTTCGCTTATTGCAAAATCCATAGCACTTTTTCCATTTTGATTTTTCTGCCTGGGGTCAGCTCCCCATTGCAGTAAAAGTGTTACAAAGTCATACATTCCGCTTTTACATGCAGCCATCAGCACAGTTGTTCCATTGCTTGACACTGTATTTATATTTGCTCCGTTTGCAATAAGATTGCCAGCAATATCCGCATTTCCCTTTTCTGTAGCCACCATAATTGGTGATAATTGGTGATTGTTTACAGTATTGGCGTCCGCTTTTGATTTTAAAAGTATCTGAACCAGCTTCAAGTTTTCCTTTTCAACAGCTTTCAATAATACTGAATTGCCATTTTTATCGGAAATGTCAGTTGCGGCACCAAAATTAAGCTCTGTTTCAGCCAGCGCTGTATTATTCTGCTCCACAGCGTAATGAAGAGCTGTTTTTCCCGATTTATCCTGAATATTTAATTTAATACCAGCTCCTATTAATCTTTTGACCATCGGGATATTATTACCTTTAGATACAATCATTAATAGTGTTTCACCTTTAGATGTTACAGTAAACGGGGATGCCTTGGCATTTAAGAAGCTTTCCATACATTCGTAACATCCGTTTTCTGCGGATACCGTTAGTGGAGTTCTGTTAAAAATATCTTTTGAATCCACAGGAAGATTTTTACCAATAAATTTATCAATCATTTCTCTGTTTCTGCTCTCTGCCGCGGCAAAAAGCAGATTTTGTTCAATGAGGGTTTTACTATTAATGTCAGCATTTTTCTCAAGGAGAAAATCAACCATTTCACTGTTAGCGCCTATAATGCTGTAATACAAAAGTGATCTTCCATAATAATCTTTGTCATTTATTTTGGTTTCAATAAAAAGTTTTCTCAAAATGCGCATATTTCCAGATTTTGCGGCGAGCATTGCAGGTGTTATCCCGTCATTATCTTTAACATCAATTTTTGCCCTTTGACCTATAAGCAGATCAGTAATAATATAGTTTCCTTTTAATGCCGCATAATGAAGTGCAGTTCTCCCCCTGTTATCAGTTGCTCCAACCTTTGCTCCAGCTGATAAAAGGCGCATTACAACAGCCTTGTTTTCGGATTTACACCCATACATCAGTGCTGAGATTCCATTTTTATCAGTGGCATTGGGGTTATTATGTCTTAAAAGCAGCTTTTTCATCAGCTGGTAATCATCTGCCTCAAGGGAGTCTAAAAGGATTTTATCAGCCTCTGTGACTTTTGATGACTGATTATCACTTCCGTAGGGATTTTCTCCATCTTGTAAAACTTCGTTTTGTGCAAGAGCCCTTTGTGAATACAGTGTAAGTGAAAAAATCATTAGTGATATTGAGAAAATTTGTTTAAACAGGAGTTTTATCGCTTTGGAATTCACTGTTTTATCTCCTTTAAAGTTAATTGGATTCAGTATTTTTGTTTTTGATATCTGCATAGTTAATTAATATATCGGTCTAAAACTGTAATAATTAATAGTTTAAATAATATTTGGAATAAAATTACATCTTCATGGTTGAATATGAACGGGTGACCATGTAGAAACTTTTAACATTTAAATTACAAATCGGGTTTTAAACCCTTTAGTTAAAGAGAGGTAAATAATGAGTCAGGATGTGAGAGCATTAACTGAAATGGTAAAGCAGGAAAGTGCATTTTTAGACGATGTTGTTCGTGAGGTAGGTAAAGTAATTGTGGGTCAGGAGGATATGGTCGAACGTCTGTTGATTGGCATTTTAACCGGTGGGCATATTCTTCTTGAAGGTGTCCCGGGATTGGCTAAAACACTCACTGTAAATACTCTTTGCAAGGCTATTTCTGCTAAATTTCAAAGAATTCAGTTTACTCCGGACCTTCTTCCAGCAGATCTTGTGGGAACAGTTATCTACAATCAGAATTCGGGTAATTTTTCAGCTAAAAAAGGTCCTGTTTTTGCAAATTTTGTTCTTGCTGACGAGATAAACAGAGCCCCGGCAAAGGTTCAGTCAGCTCTTCTTGAGGCAATGCAGGAAAAACAGGTAACAATTGGTGATGAGACATTTATGCTCCCAAATCCGTTTATTGTTATGGCAACTCAGAATCCCATTGAGCAGGAGGGTACATATCCCCTTCCTGAAGCACAGGTTGACAGATTTATGCTGAAAATTAAGGTCGGCTACCCAACCCGTGAGCAGGAGAGAGATATTATGGACAGAATGTCCGGGGGAATTCCACCTGAAATTCATCCTGTAATAGATCCTCAGAGAATTATTGATGCACGAAAAGTGGTAAACGACATTTATATTGATGGCCAGTTGAAAGATTATATTATTGATATAGTTTTCGCCTCAAGGGAGCCAGGGAAATACGGTCTTGAAGAGCTTGAAAAATTTATTGAATACGGCGCATCTCCCCGTGCATCCATTGCCCTAAGTCAGGCTGCAAAAGCACACGCTTTTATGCATCACAGAGGCTTTGTCACCCCTGAGGATATTAAATCCATAGGTCCTGATATTTTAAGACACAGAATAGCGGTTACATATGAAGCTGAGGCTGAGGAGTTCTCAAGTGAAGATGTAGTCAGAAAGATTTTTGATACTGTAGAGGTACCATAAAAGTTATGGACTATTCAGAACTTTTTAAAGAGATACGAAAGATTGAGCTGGTTACAAAATCACTTGTAAATGATCAGCTTGCGGGACAG
>JAFGVO010000409.1 GCA_016937935.1 Deltaproteobacteria bacterium
CCATTTTTCCTTCGTCTCTGCCGGTTATATCTGCGAGCTCTTTTGCCACTACCGTTATAAATTTATCCAGGGTATGTGCCCCTTCCAGATCGATTACTGTGGCGCTGTTTACAAGATGGTCAAAGCGGTCAAAGGTTACTTCGTCACGCTCGTGGAGAATCTCTTTTAACTCGCGACTTAAAGAGGGGGTACCGATCTTTTTATTTGTAATTCGTCGTAAAATGTGCAGCAATGCGTACTCGCTGGAGTTGAACAGACGACCGTACACAAAATAAAACAAGACTCCCACAAACACAAATCCAAGACTGATAAGCATTACCGTCTGACCCATGTCCAGGAGCAGGAGAATAAACAGTCCGATACTGATTAGTTGAATCCATGGATACAGGGGTGCTTTAAACGACGGGCGATAGTTCTGGACTCCGCTTTCCCGCAATATAATGATAGAAATCTGGGATAAAATGTACGTTACTATCACCACTGTAGATGCCACTTTAACCAATAAGTCGAGAGTTAAAAAGAACGACAGCGAAATGAGCAGGCCGGTCAAAGCCACTGCCACAACAGGGGTACCGGATTTGGGGAGAACTTTTGAAAAAAAGCCGGGCAGCAATCTGTCTGTGCCAAGAGCGTAAGGATATCTGGAAGCGGCCATAATACCCGCGTTGCCTGTAGAGACAAAGGCCAGCAGGGCAGCCACGGTGAGTAAAATCCGTCCCGGTGTTCCCATAAATACAAATGCTGAATCAGCAATGGGGGTTAATGAACCGGCCAGCTGCTCCGGGGGGACTGTACCAACAGCAATAAGAGTTATAAGAGAATAGAGAATCGTGGTAACAAACAGGGAAAGAAAAATGCCAGCAGGAATATTGCGTTTGGGATTTTTCACCTCTTCGGCCACTGAGGCTACTTTTAACAAACCACCGTATGCCACAAAGACAAATCCCGCTGTTAAAAACAGAGCGTTGACCCCAAGAGGTGCAAAGGGTTCAAACTGTGACACCTTTACATTTGGCAGTCCCAGCACCACATGAAAGAGCAGAATGGCCAGGAGCCCCATAACAATTAAAACTTCAAATTTGCCGGCCTCTTTAACCCCCACAATATTTAATAAAACAAAAAACAGAGTGAGTGCCATGGATGATATAAGAACATCCACCCCCCAGAACACAAACATAATCTCCCCGATACCAATAATGGCAAATGCCGTTTTTAGTGACAACGCAAACCAGGACAGCATACCCGAAACAGTTCCGAACATTGGGCCCAGACTACGTGTAATAAAAAAGTAGTCCCCTCCGGCCTTTGGCATGGCACTGGAGAGTTCCACAATAGAAAACGCCCCTGTAAGTGCCAGCAGACCCGCAATAAAATAGGATAAAAACACCGACGGACCTGCCTGGGCAAAGGCAATGCCGGGTAAAATAAAGATTCCGGAGCTTATCATGGCACCGGTGGCAAGACTAAATATATCTATAAGCCCCAATTCTTTCTTCAATGACATTTTATTCCTCCTGAATATTATAAAAACCATGTTTTAAAAGGTGTCAACATAATAACGTAGGGGCACGGCGCGCCGTGCCCTGACAAATAGCCGTGCCCTTGCAAATAGCCGTGCCCTTGCAAATAGCCGTGCCCTGACAAATAGCCGTGCCCCGACAAATCGCCGTGCCCCTGCGTTCACCTAAACAATGCTGTTGTTTACCGATTATGGGATTTAAAAAATAAAATTTGTATTAAATTGCTTTGTGTGTAGTTTTCTAACAAAGGAGAAAATAATGAGACATTCAAAATTTCATAGTCATCATGAAAGACATCATGGTCATTGCGGGCTTTTTTTGGGAGGGGGATTAATAATTATGGGATCAGCCCTCCTTGCAGAAAAGCTGGGGTATTTAAATGGACTTAGTGGCTGGAATTTCTGGCCTTTGCTTTTAATCTGGTCCGGGGTGTTGAGCTTTTTTAAAGTGTTTACTACTCACAGGTATGGTTCATTTATTTCCGGAACCATAAAAATGTTTCTTGGGGTTTTCTTTATGGCAGGTGTATTAAATTATATCGAGATTAACTGGGACCTCTTTGGGCCTGTTATGTTTATTGTTTTGGGTATCAGTATATTCTTTGGGGCTGTTGCTGCCCGAAAAAGACGAAAGGTTAATTCTACAAAAATTTATAAAGATGGAGAGTATTCTATTTCGCTTTTTATGGGAGGACAGGAGGACGAGCTGCATAATGAGGATTTTGTCGGTGCAAATGTATCATGTGTTATGGCCGGTTTAAAACTGGATATGCGCAATGTTAAAATGAGCGGGGAAGAAGCAGAGTTTAATGTTAATCTTAAAATGGGAGGAATAGAGCTTGTGGTTCCTCGAAATTTTGAGGTTGTATCAAGAATCGATCCTGTTATGGGAGCTATTGAAAATAAAACAAAATATGAGCCGGGCGAAAAGAAGCAGCGTCTTATAATTACAGGAAATTTATTTATGAGCGGCATTGAGATAAAGAACTGATTTTAATTTTATGATTTCATTTTTTAAAAAGAAATTTATTAAACATAATGTAACCTCTTTAATTGCGTATATTCCCATATGGATTCTCATCGCGGTTTTATCAGCAATACTTTTTAATATTGATGGGATTTCATTACTGAACAGCTTTATTCTCTCATTGTTTTTTTGCGTTCCGTTTTCTGTAATTTCATATTCTGCCAGGTATGTCTGTCGTGTGATGCCTATTAAAGATATGAACTTTCTTCATTTTCCCGCACATACGGGAACAGCCATTGCCATCAGTGCAATTATGAGCGGGCTTACTATAATGGTTTCAAGAGTATTGCCTGAACTTGAGCAGTTGATTATTTATAATAATATCGGGATTTTGTTTATTGCAGGGGTGACTGGTCATGTTGTCAGTATTATTTTCCACTATCTGGTTATAGCGGTAAAAGATAATATCATGGCAGAAAAAAAGATGGATGAAGCCAGACTTTTAAAAAGAGATGCCGAGCTTAAGGCCATAAGAGCCCAGCTGGATCCCCATTTTTTATTTAACAGTCTTAATTCAATATCGGCCCTTATTCCTGTTGACGGTAATAAAGCCAGGGAGATGGTTTTACTTTTGTCAGAATTTTTCAGGAGAACAATTTCATCAAAAGCCCATGATACAATTACCCTTAAAGAGGAAATTGATTTTGTAAAAGGTTATCTCCAGATTGAGAAAATACGGTTTGGTGATAGAATGGATGTTGAAATAGCAGTTGATGAACAGAGCGAGTCAGCAATGATTCCGGTTTTTTACTTCAGCCGCTTCTTGAAAATGCGGTAAAGCACGGAGTTTCAAATTCAATTGAAAAGGTTAATATTTCAATTATTGCTAAAGTTAAAAATGATCTGGTTCGTGTTAGTGTAAAAAATGATTTTGACCCGTCAGAATTAAAAATGAGAGAGGCAGAGGGTAATAAACAGAGTTTAAAATTGGGCATTATGTCCGTTGAAAAGAGGCTGGAATATTTTTTTAAAGATGAGTCAGATTTTCAGATAAGTCGTGAAAACAGAATTTTTGAGGTCAGTCTGACATTTCCATTTATTAAGAAATTTAAATCTGAAGGGGAGGAGTACAACAGTGACGCAGATTAAAGCCATAGTGATAGATGACGAGAAGCTGGCGAGGGATTCCCTCCTGTCCATGCTTGAAGAGTTTGAAAATATAGAGGTGACAGGCCAATGTTCTAACGGTTTTGAAGCTGTAAAAATGATAAATGAAAAAAAGCCCGATCTTGTTTTTCTTGATATTCAGATGCCAAGACTTGACGGTTTTGAAGTTCTTGAACTATTAGAAATTAATAATCTTGCAGTTGTATTTGTAACAGCATTTGAGCAATACGCACTTAAAGCCTTTGAGACTGATGCTGTTGATTATATTTTAAAACCGTTTTCAAAAGAGCGACTCGAAAAAGCCATTATTAAAGTTGAAAAAAATCTGGGTGCCACGCTCCCTGACATTGTAGAGATGAAAAAAGCATTAACAGGAAACTCCCTTCAATATCTGACCCGCATAGTTGTAAAAGATGGAATAAATATTTATGTGATTCCAATTGATGAAGTCTCCCATATAACAGCAGAAGATGACTACATTTCTATTTATACCGAAAACGGAAGCCTTTTAAAACACCAGACACTCTCAAGTCTCGAAGCAACCCTTGACCCGGAAATATTTATTCGTATTCACAGATCAACAATAATAAATATCTCAAAAATCTCTACAGTTTCACTACTTTCAAAAGATAAATACATAGCAGTAATGAGCGACGGCACAGAACTGAACATATCCCGCACCGGCTACAAACGCCTAAAAGAATTGATGTAAAATTATTCATAATTTTCTAATCTTTTCTGTACAATTGTGTTGTTTTATTACAATGTGTGTGATATTGTTTTTTACATAATTTTAAAGAGGATAATATATGATGAAATTTACTAAGACTTTGTTTTTACTGTTTTTTTTAAGTTCGTACAATGTGATTGCCGGTGATGGTGAGGATGAACAATTTAAAGCAAAATCGTTTTTTATGGAAGGTGCAGCCTATTTTAATAATGGTGAGTTTCAAAAGGCTGCGGATTCATTTAGAGAGGCTTACAAATACAAGCCCGCATGGAAACTGTTTTACAATATTGCACAGGCTGAAGCTGCATCAGGCAGATACGGTGTTGCCCTTGAAAACTTTGAATCTTATCTGGCTAAAGGTAAAGATAATGTTCCTGAAGATTTAAGTGCTGAATCAATAAAAGAGATTTCAAGGCTGCGAATGCTTGTTGGCACAATTGATGTGGATGCACCTCCAGGTACACAGCTGTTAATAGATGATTATTCAAGAGGGGAAACACCTTTTGACGGGATTATTCGCGTTGCAGTGGGCAAACACCATATTGTGTTAAAATATAACGATGAAATTATTTTTGATAAATCCGTTAATTTCTCAGGTTCTTTAACAACAAAGGTCACTGGAAAATTTTCTGAAAAATCTCAAAATGATGCAGCGATTAAAACTGATTCTACCGATTCAACAGATACCCCAGACAGTGATTCAACAGATACCGCTGACAGTAAAGACAAAGCAGTAACTGTTTCATCTGATATCAGCGATATCTCAAAAAAAGGTAAAGGACTTCTTGCAGGCGCCATTGTCTCTGCTGTTCTTGCAGCAGGAGGACTTGGTACAGGAATCGCTTTTACTGTAAAGCGTATTAAAGACATAGATAAGCGGGACGCTGCGGCAAAAGATTATTTAGATAGCGTTAATACCGATGTTGCTTCATTTAATAAAGTACTTGATGCAGATGATGCTATGAAGACTGATAAAACCCTTATGATTGCAGGTTTTGCTGTTGGTGGTGCTTTGACAATTACCAGCGCGGTCTTATTTGCTTTGTTCAGCAAAGAGAAAAAGAAAAAAACTGTTTCTGTATATCCTGCACTTAATGGCTTGCAGATAACATTTTAGAATATAACATTTTAAAGGAGTTGTTTTATGTTTGATTATTTAAAAAGGTTTTCAGCAGCAGGTATAATGTATTTTATGCTACTCACGTTTGCCGGTTGTGCTGACCCGTTAGAACTGCAGGCACCTGATACATCATTAGACTCAGATACGGGAACAGGTTCCGATAGGGGTTCCGATTCTGAAACAGGATTAGACACCGATACGGGCTCTGATTCCGAAACAGG
>JAFGVO010000410.1 GCA_016937935.1 Deltaproteobacteria bacterium
AACTGTCCCAAAACATCCCTTTTCAGGGTGGGGGCATGTTATGAAAAAAACACCTTCAAAGTGGGGGCATGTTTATGAAAAATGATAATTGAGTATGAATCAGCGCACTTATCACAGTTATCCCCCACATAACCATCATTACAAGTACAAACAGCCTTGCCGCTCTCATCATCACAAACTCCGGCACCAATGAGTGCGCCGCAACTGTCAACAGCACAAGACTCAGCCTTTTCATTATCTTTAGAACAACCCCAAACAACCATTCCGGACATTATTAACAGCACTGATAAATACTTAATTAAATCCCATTGTCGAAACATACAAATTCTCCTTATAAAATAAATTGAGATAACCAATTATCCCCCATCTAAAAGAGATTTGCACCCATTAATTTATCACAAAAAATAATTTAAAAATCTCAGAAATGAATCCAGAGGGTATGACACCGAACTCTAAAATTTGGCAGGTGTATTCAAAACAAAGTCTCCAATCTATAAAACGCTAAGGAATGTATTCAATTACCAGTCTGCTTACATTTCGTTCATCACACCAATCAGCCTGGTCTTTGTCTAGCAATATTACTTTCTGTTCTCGTTCATCAGCTAAATCATACCAGGCCTTTGCAATTTTCATCCACATTTGTGGTGTTCCATAAATATGTACAGGAGAATGTAGCTGAAGTAACCCTTCAGTAACTGTGCCGAGGGTTAACTCAACTTCCTCACTCAAGCTAACATGAATATGGTATCCCTCTTGATGAGGTTTTACAGATTTAAAATCTAATATAAGTGTTTCACGTGGTTGAGTTGAACTGAATGTAGAACCAATTTTAAACGCCAAACATTTAAGAGCGTGATAATTCATTACCAAATGGAGGGTATTCGATGGTGCCTTACGAGTATATGTTCTAACCAAATCAAAATTAAACTGATGTTTCGTCTCTACTTTTTCTAAATATTCTTCATAAGCTTCGATCCCTCTAAAAAAACGAAATAAACCGACCAGGATAAATATTGGTGATAAAAGAAGTAAAATAATTCCTTTTATTAACTCAAATGGATTCTGAAGAATCTGCCAAAGGAAATAACGTTTCCATCGTGGATCAATCTCTTGAACAACTGATGATATCTCAGCGTCTGCTTTAGGTAGTTCTTCTAAAATGTCAACATCGTATATCATACTGCTAATTCTTCTTATGTGAAAAATACATATGCATTTATTTTATACCTCCTAAAGGTCCATTAAAATTATTTTCAATTATGTCAATATGCTTTAAACAGAGGCATGGTAACACTCCAAAAGATAAAGATCATTATATATTATTGCAGAACCCGTTATTGTTGCAATGGATATCCGGGGGACAATGGTGGAGACAGCTGGTTGCACCTTGGGCGACCCTTGATTTTGGATGGGCGGAAGGAACACTATGTACCAGGATTATCCTTTGTTAATTTTTTTATCCCCGGTTATAAAAAACTTCACAATTTCCCTCACCCAATTTCCCTCACCCCAATTTCCCTCACCCTGCTTAAATTTAAATACTTTCTGTGATTACAAGGACAGTGTTTTATGTGCTGGGGGATCTGGTTTGTGACTTTGCATCTGCTTCCTATTGAATGAATACAGTTGATTTATTTTTATGTAAAAAAGAAGTTGAAGTCCTGAATAGAATGGAATATCATACAGCTATGATGATTCACAGACATATTGTCAATGAGCTGAAAACGGTGTTGACCGAGTATCCGGTGGTGACGATTTTAGGACCGCGACAGGCGGGGAAGACCACTTTGGCGAAAAGTATGGCCGGGTATCAGTATTCCAATTTAGAACATCCCGAAACCCGGGTGCTCGCGGAGTCTGATCCGGTGGCATATCTGGGCCGGTTTGACGGTAATGTGATCATTGACGAAATTCAGCGTGTTCCCGACTTGCTAAGTTATATTCAGACCATTGTTGACGAGGATGACCGGCCCGGTCGGTTTATTCTTACCGGCTCGTACCAGCTGCGGCTGCGGGAGGCGGTTTCGCAATCATTAGCCGGACGGACCGCTATTTTACACCTGATGCCGTTGTCGGTGGCGGAGTTGCTAGATGCGGGACTGGACCAGGGAACTTTTGATGACTATTGCATCAAGGGTTTTTTGCCGCGCATTTATGACAAAGGGCTGCGCCCCGGACGTGCGTATGCCAATTATTATCAGACGTACGTGGAGCGGGATGTTCGCCAGCTGATACAGCTAAAAGATATGACCGCATTTGAGGCCTTACTCAAGTTAATGGCCGGCCGTGTCGGACAATTGATGGATTATCATTCTATTGCCCAGGACGTTGGAGTTAGTCCCAAGACAATTAAAAACTGGATTTCTATTTTAGAGGCGTCATTTATTGTGTTTAAATTGCCGCCCTATTTTAAAAATTTTGGCAAGCGCGTTATCAAAGCGCCGAAATATTACTTTACCGATGTTGGATTATTATGCTTTTTACTGGGCATTCGGCAAAAAACGCATGTTGTGAGAGATCCGTTGGTTGGTGGTATATTTGAAAACCTGGTAGTGCTCGAATGCGTTAAAGCACTTATGAACAAAGGCGAAATGGCCGACCTCTACTTTTTTAGAGACAGCAATAAGAATGAGGTAGATTTGCTTTATGCCAAAGGACGCCAATTGGTACCCGTTGAGATCAAAGCTGCCGCAACGTTTTCTCCGTTTTTTTTACGAGGGTTAAAAAAAATGGCCACCACCATAAAACAGGTTACCCATGCGTATCTTGTCTACAATGGTCAGCCGTTGTCGTTGAGCGACAACACTGACGCCATTACGTTTAAATCAGTTCATACTATTTTTAAATAGTTGTCAGTGCAATAAATGAGCTTATGCCTATTAATAGCCATAGTAGAATGCCCAGAATAAAACTTTTTACTCCTGCTTTTTTTGCTTCTGCAAGAGAGATGTTTGAGCCGATAAGAAATAGAGCTATTACCATTCCTCGTCTTCCAAGCCAGTTGAGATGGTCATATGTGGGTTTGAGAGAAGGAAACAGATATGCAATTGTTATGCTTATAACAAACAGTCCGATAAACCAGGGGATTTTGACTTTTCCCTCTGATCTGTTTTTTTGAGTAAATGCAATAAACAGTGTTAATGGGATAATCCATAACGCTCTTATTAATTTTACAGTTGTAGCCACCTGCAGGGCCTCTGCACCGTATGTTGCCCCTGCACCCACAACCGAACTGGTATCATGAATTGCTATTGCGGCCCAGGTTCCGAATGTTTCCTGACTTAAATTGAAATGATGTCCAATTACAGGAAAAATAACAAGAGCAATTGCGTTAAGAACAAATATTACAACAAGTGAAAAAGAGATCTGATAGTTTTTAGCATTTATCACCGGGGCAATTGCAGCTATTGCGCTACCTCCGCAAATTGCTGTCCCGCCGGAAATTAAAAGCCCTGTTTTTGAATCAACCCTGAGAAGTTTTGTCAGTAAAAAGCCCGCCCCCATAACAAAAACAACAGATATTGCCGTATGAAAAAACCCGGCTTTTGATGCCGTGATAACCTGGGTCAGATTCATGCCAAACCCCATTAACACAATAGAAGCCTGAAGCGATAAAGATGTATATTTATTTATGTTGTGGTGTTTTAAACCAATCAGGGAAAACATTATGCCTAAAGCCAGCGCAATTGCCGGTGAAATAAAAGGCATAAAGCAAAGAAATATTACAGTGCTGTAAATTAAATTTATCTGTCTGGTGCTTAAAGTCATATCTAACCCTTTCATACAGGGCATAAATACACCTAAACCATAATGAATCCAAATAGTAAAAAACTATATCTGATAACTAAAAGTTATAATCAAAAAGATAATCCACAAATAACTTTGCTGACGAACCGTAATGCCCCTGACGCAGAGCAATGCGAAATTTTCGATTCAATGAAAGATTCTTAATATTTATTTTTACAATCTCTTTTAATCGTAACTCTTTTTCTATGGATTTTTCTGAAACCATTGCCATTCCATCAAAATTATCCAGAAAATTTTTAATAGCTTCCGTACTGCCAAGATGAGTAATAATATTGAATTTATCCAATACCATATTATGTTTCAATAATGCCTTTTGAATAACCTGCAATGTTCCGGAACCTTCTTCTCTTAGAACAATTGGTATTTCCCTAAGATCTGTAATTGAAATAAGTTTTCGTTTTGAATACACACTGCTGCTGCCTGTCACTGCAATAATTTCGTCATCCAGAAAATCAATGTATTTAATACCCGATTGAGATGATTCATTTTCAACAAGAGCCATATCTATCTCATTATTCAATAATTTTTGTTCCATATCAAAAGAGTTGCCATTGAATAAATAGAGTTTGATTTGGGGATAACGTTTATAAAATGACGCGATTACTTTTGGAATAAGGTACTGGGAAATAGTAGAACTTGCACCTATTCTCAAAGTGCCTTTAAAAGAACCATTTAATCTTTCAATATCAAATTCCAGCTCCCGGTATAACTGATTTATCATCTTTAAATGATTATATGCCAGACTACCTGCTTCAGTTAAATATATTTTGTTGCCCTTTCTTTCAAACAGAGCAACATTTAATTTACTTTCCAGCTCTTTAATATGCTTTGTAACAGCAGGCTGACTGACAAACAGTTCTTCTGCGGCCTTTGAAAAACTCAAATTTTCTGCAACCTTCAAAAAAACACTATCTCTATAATCCATAATTATATCCCGCTGTAATCTTAATATCTTAAAAAGTCACTGAAACTGCTTTGCAGATTCAATCAATTCTCCGGGAGTAAAGCCATCAAACGTTTCTTCAATTACCTGATTGTCCATTGCTGTTATGCGCAGGGTAAACTCCCCGGACCCGAATCCTCCAGCATCGGTAAAGGTTCCGTCCATTCCCCTTTTCATTTCAAAATAATCACTGTGATTTTTACTTTTTACCTCAACAGTAACAACAGGCACTTTGGGATTGCGAACCCAGAGGCTGGTCCACCACTCATTGGCTTCTGTCTGTATTTCGTAGTAAAGATTTCCCGTATCAGGACAGGCTGTAAACCTCCAGCTCATACCTCTTGGATACTCTTCTTCATTAATAAACTCATATACAGAAGGGCTCACATCCAGATCTCCCGCTTCATTACTGACACCATAAGTTACAACCCTTGCAACAATACTATTGCCTTTATCTGTCTCAATAAGAATACAGGCATCACAGACACCGCCATCCAGATTATATGTGTTGCTGACACCAGCAAGATATTCCCCACCAAGACCTGTTGACTCCAGCAACGCCCCCCTGTAACCATCACCGGGAGCACAGGCGTTATGCCAGTCAGTCTCCGCAAAATCCACAGGCCCTAAATGATACTGCCCCTTATGCACATCCCCAATCTGCACAGATGATGTCACCACAGGCTCACTATCCCCAAGATCCTGAGACTCACCATTCCCGTCACTGCATCCCATTAAAAAGAACAGCAAAACAAGAAACACTCCAAATAATCTCATAGAACCCTCCTGTCAAAATAATTTATTCATGTTACTTAACTTCAACTGAATTTGCAAAGCAGTTTAAACTTTATATTCAGAGACAAGGATTTCTAAATCTTTTTGGGTGAGATTGAGCTCTTCTGCAGTGTTCATCAGTGTTGAAACATTAGAGGTAATTTCATGTGAACTTTGAAGTACATGGTCAACAGCATTTGAAATCTGGGTAATTGCGCTGCTTTGCTCGGGAACAGTCTGTGCTATCTGATCTGCGTGCTGATTGTTTGAATCAAGTACCCTTGTAAGTGAGTTTAAAATCTGTTCCATTCCGGCAATGGAACGTTGACCTTCTGATACGGCAAGCTGACTGTCTTCAGTCATTTCAATGGCCTTGCGGGCAGTATCTGCAATCTGCTGTAAAAACGAACGGATATTTTGTGTGGACCCGGCACTCTGAACAGCCAGATCTCCAATCTCTTTTGCAACTACGGCAAATCCTTTTCCGGCCTCCCCTGACTGACTGGCTTCAATACTTGCATTAATGGCAAGAATTTGAGAGGTGTTTGCAATTTCCTCAAGAGATTTTACAACCAGCTCAATCTGATTTGACAACGCGTCCAGGGATGACATCTGTTGTCTTGCGGCATGCCCTGTTTCCATTATTGTATTCATGGAGTTTCGGGCATTTTTGACTGCAACATTTCCCTCTGCACTCTTTCGAACCGCCTCCTGGCTGACGCTAACCACATCATCCGCAATTTTTTCTGTTCGTTTAAAAGTTTTCTGCAGAGATTCAATAGTACGAGAAACCTCCTCAACCATTGTTAATTGATCCATTGCACTGTTGTTTGAAAAGTTTGCGGCATCTTCAATAATTTTAGCCTGAGCAGAAAGTCTGGCCGCGTTTGAATTAAGTTTTTCAAGGAGGCTTTTAATGGACAGCCCCACATCTCGAAAGCTGCAAAGAAGGACAATTATCTCTTTTGCTCCTCGATTAAAGCGTGTAATTCCCCGCAACTCTTCCTGTTCCATTTTATCAAACCCTGAAATTGAGCTGATATCTTTTGCAGCAATTGTTTGAGAAAGTGATGATAATTTAAGTACGGGTCTTGCAACTGTCAAAGCAGCAAAAAAAGCGGCAGGCATCGTAATAAGCAAAATAATTAAAGCAATTAAAAGCAGTCTCTTTTTCAATGCCTCAAGAGGTGCATAAAGCTCTTCCCTGTATATTCCTCCTGCCACGATAATATCAAGCGGGGGATAATACTGAAAAACAACATCTTTTACTCTGGCAATCTTTTCTCCCGGATTTTTCCATGGATATGAGATAGTACCGGTTTTTTTTCTGCACATTTCTCTTACAAAATAACGTCCTTCTGTATCCTGCACATCGTAAAGATTATCCCCTTCAAGTTTGGGATGAATAAGCAGATTACCTTTTGTATCAATAATATAGGCATACCCTGTTTTTCCAAATTTCTGACCTAATATCTCTTTTCGAAAATCCCTTATGTTAATCAGAGACAAAAATTCATTTCGATATGCACTGGCAGAAATAATATAGTCCCAGGGCTTAAAGTAACTCATAGCCAGAGATTTTGGGCGCTCTTTTTCTTCTCCGGGATTTTTCCAGTCATACTCAATATAGCCTCTTTTTCGTTTAATCTGCTCCTGAATAAACCCGTACTTTGAAATATCCACATCAACAAGCTCTTTTTTAGGGTGAACCCTAAGAGTCCCCGTTGAATCAAGAACGTATAGATATCCTGTGTCACCAATCTTTTGGGACAACAGAATCTGCTTTACCTGCTCTTTGGCCTCTGATTCTGTAAGCTCTCCTTTTTTGAACCGCTTATAAAAATAAGCAACAATGTCTCTATTCCGATCAGCAGTCGCCTGTAACTGACTGTGAATTGTGTGAATAACTGACTGATCTATCATTTGACTCGTGCTTTTTACAGCAGTCTTTATTTCAGCAATAGAGTTTTCCTGCAGTTCTGATGCCATAAACAGATAAACAGTAAAACCAACTATACTCACAGTAAATGCAGTAAGAGCCATGGCGCTGAACATCAATTTCAGAGAGAGACTGATTGTACTTTCTCGTTTTTTCTTAAGAGCATTGTTATTTTGCGGACTCAAATTTGTTTTTTTCATCTGGTTCTTTATAGCCGGGAAGTGTCGGGCATAATAAATGCAATCTTACCACCGATTTCAATCATTGATATATTTACCTCTTAGCTAACTACATCTTAACTTAATTTCACCGAAACATAATATAAATATGCAAAGAAATTTCAATTTTTCAAGTAACCAATTTTATATATTTATATTGAAACACTGTAATCTTAACACATCTTGTTGTTATCGCTATTATCAAAAAAATACCTGACACCTTTACAAAATCATAATTTTATGAAAAAAGCCTTTTAAAACACAAAGACTCATTGACTATATGAGTTTAGTTACTATTTTTACCTTTATAAAGTGATCCTGAAATTGGATTTTATAAAACCTTGAAAGGAACTGATTATGTCTAAAAACCTTACTATTGCTGTTGCTGCGGAAGATACACTTGGATTAGAGGGAGATGTTGGAATGCACTTTGGAAGATGCCCGGCATTTGTAGTTGTTCAAACTGAAGATAACCGGATTAAAGAAGCTAATGTTAAAGAAAATCCATCTTTTGCAAATCATCAGCCCGGTGTTGTGCCTGAATTTGTAAATTCCCTTGGTGCCAATGTTATCATTGCAGGAGGAATGGGGCCAAAAGCAATCAATATGTTTCACAGTTTTGGCATTGATGTGGCAACTGGTGTGGGAGGCAAAGTAGGCAACGTGGTTAACGCTTTTCTCGAGGGAAAAGTAAGTGGAATTATCCCCTGCAATCACGACCATACTGACAGCTGCGGCTCTCACTGAAATAATCATTTATCCAAAAAATCATATCTGTTAATAAACGAGGCTTTAAATGGAAAAAAAAATTGCGATTACTGTAACGACACTCAACGCCCTTGAATCGAATATCGACCAGCGTTTTGGGAGATCACCGGCATTTTTAATATTAAACAGTGACGGAGAAATTGTTGAAGGGATAACAAACCCTTCTGTTGATTCCGGCCATGGTGCCGGAACAGGCTCATCAGCTCTGATGGCTGAGATGGGGGTAACAGATATAATATCCGGAACCTTTGGACCAAAAGCATTCAGTGCTCTTGACACTATGAATATTGCAATGTGGACAATTGAAGACGGCTATACAGCAAAAGAGGCCTTTCAAAAATTCAACTCAGGCCAATTAACCCAAATGACAATTCAGAAGTTTTAATGATAATCTCAATTACCAGCGGCAAAGGCGGGACAGGAAAAACTCTTATTTCAACAAATCTGGCAGCATATCTTGTAAGAAGCGGAATGGAAGCAACCTATGCTGATGCAGATGCTGAAGAACCTAACGGACATCTTTTTCTGAACCCCGTAATTGTTCGTGAAGAACCATCAAATGTTACTGTTCCTTACTTTAAAGTTGAGGAATGCTCCGGCTGTCATGCCTGTCAGAAGATCTGTTCTTTTAATGCAATAATTAATTTTGGAAAAAAAGTTACTGTCTTTGAGGACCTCTGTCACGGATGCGGTGCATGTGTACTTGCATGTAAAGAGAATAGCCTTGGCGAAAAAAAGAGAGAAACCGGAAAAATATCATACGGCAACGCCGGAGGAATTAACTTTATATCCGGCAGACTCAATATTGGTGAGTCAAGAGTTACACCTTTAATTGAAGATGTTGTTAAAAAGAGTTCAGCAGAGTCAAATGATTCACTTTTAATTATAGATTCACCTCCTGGAACAAGCTGCTCTGCCATGGCTGCCGCCCATAACTGTGATCTCATGATACTTGTCACTGAGCCAACCCCGTTTGGACTTCACGATTTAAAACTCGCAGTAGAAATGGGAAAAGCCCTAAACAGAAAAATGGCCGCTATTATCAACAGAAGTGATCTTGGAACAGATGATACTCTCAAATATCTAAACAAAAACAACATAGAAATTCTTGCAACAATTCCATTTGATAAAGAGATTGCCGTTTGCGGTGCAAAAGGCCGGCTGGCAATAGATTCAAGTGAACAATTTAAAAATGAGATTGCCTCTATTGCAGAACATGTTGTCGGGCTGCACATAGGTAAAGGAGGCAATAAATGAGACAGAATACTAAACAGACTGTGAAACAGATTGCCGTATTGAGCGGAAAGGGCGGGACAGGCAAAACCTCAATTACTGCAGCTTTTTCAATACTTCTAAAAGACAGAGCTTTAACAGCTGACTGTGATGTGGATGCCTCAAATATGTCAATTCTTTTAGAAGGCAATGACTACCATGAAGAACCTTTTTTTGCAGGACAAAGAGCTGTAGTTACAGCTGAAAACTGCACTGGATGCGGCATATGTGAAGCGGTTTGCCGATATGATGCAATCAGAGTTAAAAACGGTATTGCTGAAGTAAATAATTTCAATTGTGAAGGGTGCAATGCATGTTCTGTTGTCTGCCCTGAAGGGGCTATCGGGTTTAAACAAAACCGGTCAGGAACTCTTTATCAGCGGAACACCGATTATGGTGAACTTGTACACGCAGCCCTTGGAATTGCACAGGACAACTCGGGAAAACTTGTCTCTACTGTTAAAGAACGAGCAAAAGAGATTTCAAAAGCTAAAAATCTAAACCTGATTATCCTTGACGGACCTCCCGGCATTGGCTGTCCTGTACATGCAACACTTACTGGAATATCCCTTGTTGTGGCTGTTACAGAGCCGTCAATGGCCGGCCATCACGATCTTGAGCGACTTTACAGTGTCTGCGCCCATTTTAAAATACCCTGTGTTGTCATCATAAACAAATACGATTTAAGTATTGAAAAATCAGAAGAAATTGAAAAATTTGCGGAGAATAAAAACATTTTAGTTGTTGGAAAAATCCCTTTTGATAAAGATATCCCCCGCCTTCAGTCAAAAGCTCTTACACCGCTGGAACTTCCAGAAATTAAAGATATTTTAAAAAAGTCTCTTGATAAAATATTATCAACTGCAGGCTCTATTTAACACTCACATATTATCTGTTTGATGTAAAAACAGGACAATTTTTGTATAAAAATATACAATTGTAATAATTAGTTGTTATAATTATATAAATAATTATTGAATTCACTGTATTTTAAAAGGAAAAGACATTTTATGAACAAGAAAATATTAACAGCAATCTGTGTAATAAACATATTAATGTTCAATTGCAGGCTCTATGCCCAAACAGAAGATATTGATAATAACGTTTCTGACTCCAATAAAAATGGAGACCCAAAAGAACTTTATAATAAAGGGGTTTCACTATTCGAACAGGAAAAATATGAAGAGGCTGCTGCAGCCTTTAATGCTGCGTTCGAATTAAAACCATCATGGAAACTTCTTTATAATATCGGACAGGCAGAGGCCGCATCAAAAAATTACGGCAAAGCTCTACAGGCTTTTGAAAATTATCTTATTAAAGGCGGAGACGAAATAATTGAGGAAAGAAGATCCTACGTGCTCTCAGAAATTAAACGCATTCGCCCATTAGTGGGATGGCTTGAAATTACTGCGCCTGATAATTCAATTATTATTGTTGATGGTATGGAAACAGGTAAAACCCCTCTTGTTGATCCACTGATACTAACAGCGACCACCCACAAGATTGTTATTAAACATAATGATATTGAAATATATAATAATTCGTTAAAAATAAGTGGTGAAAATACACGTAAGATAACTGTAAAAGATAATAAAACTGAAATTGCCAATAATGAAATTGAAGATACGAAAAAGCCTTCTACAGAAGAAACACCTGTTATTTCAACATCTTCTGATGTGAAAAAAATGTCAGGTCTAAAAATTAGTGCAATTATTACCGGGATAACAGGTATTGCCGCCGCAGGCCTGGGCACAGCATTTACAATAAAGGGTACCAGGGACTGGGATGAATATAACAAAGTAGCATCTTACGATAAATCTCGTTATGACGACCTTAAAAATGATATTATCCCACTTGATAAAGCGATGGCTTTAACCGGCTTTATTGCCGCAGGTGTGCTTATAGCCACATCAGCAACTCTTTTTATAATTGATTCAAAGAAAAATAAAAAAAGTAAAAAGGTATCTGTCAAAGCCTCCGGTTGGGGATTTGCAGTTACT
>JAFGVO010000411.1 GCA_016937935.1 Deltaproteobacteria bacterium
ATTATAAAAGTGCCGCCATCTCTTATGATGTTTATACCGGCAGAGAATATGGATTTCCAGGCCGTGATGTATTTAATAATCATTATCTTGAAGTTCCCTCCAATTATAACCGATTAAAAGATCTCGCTAAAGCATGGACTAAATCAGAAACAGGAGACATTGAAAAGATTCAGGTTATTTTAAAAAAACTAAATCGTGAATACTCATATGCCTACACATTAAGTGAGGATGAAAAAAAAATATTGGAGTACGGCGATGATCCAATAAATAATTTTTTATTCAAAACTAAAAAAGGTACCTGTGAACATTTTGCAACAGCACTGACTTTAATGGCAAGAAGTGTTGGTATTAAAGCCAGATTTGTAACCGGTTTTATGGGGGTGAAATATAATTCACTCGGTAAATATTATACTGTTACAGCAAGTATGGCCCATGCCTGGAGTGAAGTTTTAATAAATGGCAGTTTTGTGACCGTTGATGCAACGCCCCCTTTGCGTGGAGGTGGAAACTCAAAAAGACAGAGGGATTTCTTTAGAATGTTTAAAGATACTCTCGAATTAAGATGGCATATGTACATCATGGATTTTGACGAGTCCGTTCAATTTGAAATAAAAACAGCAGTGTTTAACGAGTTAAAAAAAATAATCATTAGTAAAAAAATAACCTATTATTTTCTGTTGCCTGTAATACTTTTTTTACTGTTAATTATTTCTTTTGTTCTGATTAAAAAAAGAGGCAGAAATTTAAAAAAAACCAGTAGAGTTTATAATTTATTTAACAGGGGTTTATTAAAAAAGAGACCATCAAAATATGGATATATGCTTTATAAAAAGCTCGAAAACAGATTAAGAATTATTAATTCAAATTTTCCTTCAAGATCAAAAAACTGTACACCTTTAGAATATATAAATTTATTTTCTCTTACCGGTAAACAGAGTGAGCTGGCAAAAGAAATTGTAAACCTTTATTATGCCGAGCGGTTTGGCAAAGAGAAAATAAGTTTGTCAGATTATAAAAAATATAAATCTCAAATAAAAAATAGTTATATTTAAAAGCACCCTAAACCTTTCAAAGGAGTTTACATATGCGCTATGGCAGATTTGATGATGAGAAAAAAGAGTATGTCATTGAGAGACCTGATACACCGAGACCATGGAGTAATTATATAGGCAATACTGTTTATGGTGGAGTCATCACAAATAATGCTGCTGGTTACTCCTTTTATAAATCAGCAGGACAGGGCAGATATACCCGTTTTATTTTTAATGCACTTCCTGGAAACTACGCTGGTAAATATGTGTATCTTTTTGATGAGGATTTACAGGATTTCTGGTCCAATTCGTGGATGCCTGTTGGAAAACCACTCAAGGAATTTGAATCTGTTGCCAGACACGGGGCCGGGTATACATCTATTGAATCTGAGTATAAAAAAATCAGATCAAAAGTTATATATTTTTCACCGCTGGATTCTGCTTTTGAAGTATGGAAAATTGAAGTTGAAAATTGCGATGAAGCACCTCGCAAACTAAAAGTGTTTCCGTTTGTGGAACAGGGATGTAACTGGAATGCTCTTGATGATTCGAATAATCTTCAGTACACCCAATACATTGATGCTGCAAAAGTTGTCGATAGTATTATTGATATTGGAAGCAATATTAATATGCCTGAAGATCCTCTCCATTTTGAAAACAAGGATCAGGCCCGCCATACTTTTATGGGGCTTGTTAACGCAGATGCCTCAGGTTTTGATACACAACTCGAAGATTTTATGGGAATGTATGGAACCTATGCAAATCCACAGGCTGTTAAAAATGGTAAATGCACAAACTCAATTGCCAGCGGAGATAATCCCTGCGGTGCATTTCAGATTGATTTAAATCTGGCTGCCGGCGATAAAAAGGTTTTTGCTGTTATTATCGGTATAGGAAAAGCAGAAGTAGAAGGTCGTTCGTCTTTACAACAACTTAATTCAATCACTCTTGTTGATGAGGCATTTGAAAAAGTTAAAAAATTTAACCACGAATGTCTCCGCAATTTTACTGTTAAAACCGGGGACACTGTTTTTGACAGCATGATGAATATGTGGAGTCCCTATAACTGCATGATGACATTTTACTGGTCAAGGACTGCAAGCATGATTTATGCGGGTGAACGTGACGGGTTGGGCTTCAGGGACTCTTTACAGGATATGCTTGGAGCTATGGCAATAGATACTGATGAAGCGGGGAGGCGAATTGAACTTCTCTTGACAGGACAGCTTGCAAACGGCGGAGCTATGCCGATTGTTAAACCTTTTGCCCATAAACCCGGCCATGAAAAAGAGCCGGATCACTACAGGGCTGATGACTGTATGTGGTTTTTTAATGCTGTGCCTGATTACGTAAAAGAGACTGGGGATATAAATTTTTACAAAAAGGTACTTCCATTTGCGGACAAGGATGAGGCTACAGTTTTTGGACATCTCAAGCGTGCAATTATGTTTAATCTTAACAGGCTCGGGGCTCATGGACTACCCTGTGGACTCTTTGCCGACTGGAATGATGCTTTGCGTCTCGGGGAAAAAGGTGAAACAACTTTTGTGGCCTTTCAGTTGAGGTTTGCCCTGCGAGAGTACAATGAGATAGCCACAATGCTTGGTGATGATGTTGAAGCAAAATGGGCATCTGATATTTTAGAAGAGTACGATGAAACTCTTGATAAGTATGTATGGGACGGGAACTGGTATCTTAGAGCCTATAGAGATGACGGGTTAAAATTTGGTTCTAAAGAAAATGAGGAGGGTTCAATTTTTATGAATGCCCAGACATGGGCAGTTATCAGTGGACATGCAAAAGGTGAAAAAGCAAAAAAATGTATTCAGTCCATGGATGAAAAACTTACTACAGAATACGGTGTTATGTTAAGTGCACCTCCCTTTGTTAAAACCGATCCCTCTGTTATGCTAAGTGTACTTTTTAATCCCGGAACAAAAGAGAACTGTGCAATTTTTAATCATACACAGGGATGGGGTGTTATGGCATGGGCACTTCTTGGAAATCCCCAAAAGGCATGGGCGTTAATGAAATCAATTCTTCCGGGATTTTATAATGACAGGGCTGAAATTCGCCAGTCAGAGCCATATGTTGTAAGCCAGACAACTGCATCCAGCTTCAGTCCAAAGTTTGGAGCTTCAAGAGTCCCATGGCTTTCCGGGGCAGCCACATGGAATTACTATGCCGCAACAAGATATATTCTTGGTATTCGGCCAGATTATGATGGTCTGAAGCTTGTACCTTGCATCCCTCAACAATGGCCTGAAGTAAAAGTAAACCGCAGGTTTAGAGGTAAAGATTTTAACATTACAATTAAAAACGGCAGTATCGGCTCTGGTATTAAAGAGCTCAATGTAAATGGTGAAATTATTTCCGGTGATACTATCCCTTCAAATAAATTTTCAGATGTTAATAATATAGTGGTAACCCTTAAATAATTTTAAAAATATTGAGCGTTCAACTACTTTTTAAAGTTTCTCTTAAATTTTTATGTTAAGTAGTGTTCAGGTTTTTTTATTAAGAAAAAAAGGGCTTATGACCAGTTTTAAATATCTAAATATTGAGGCGGTTGATCGTGCCGGCACGTATTGTGAAAAATATGACTCTTTAAAAGAGTATTTTGGGTCTTCAGATCTGTTTCCACTTTGGGTTGCGGATATGGATTTAGCCACTCCTTCTTTTGTTGTTGATGCTGTAAAAGATAGAGCTGCAAATCCTCTTTACGGTTATACAAAAAAATATGACGAAATTTTTGATGCAATAAAATTTTGGATGAACAGTGAACACGGGGTAATACTTGATAAAGAACATATATCTTTATCTCCGTCTGTGCAGACAACTATTTTAAACGGCATTAGAGGGTTGTCTAAAAAAGGGGATACTGTTCTTATATTTTCTCCTGTTTACGGTCCCTTTTTTAGTGCTGTAAAAAACCTGGAACGTAGAGTTGCTGATTTTCCCCTTGATGTTATTAACAACAGGTTTGAGATCGATTTTAACAGACTGGAAACAGTTATAAAAAAAGATAAGCCGGCCATTCTTCTGTTCTGTTCACCTCATAATCCGGGTGGA
>JAFGVO010000412.1 GCA_016937935.1 Deltaproteobacteria bacterium
GATATGGCGCACCGATTCGCAGTAGTAGACACCGCTGAATTTCTGTCCCACACCGGCAAGAGCAATGTTCTGTTTGGCTTTCAGTTGCGGCTGGCCGACTATAATGGCGGTGGCTTCAACCTGCTTGAGTTCCGCTTCTTTGAACGCACTCTCTGCGGCGGCTTGCCCAGCTGGTTGTGATGGTTGTTCGTTGGGAGATTCACTTGGTTCGAAAGTGGGAACAATGGCTCCCGATTCCTGGCCCTGGAAGGAACCTTCACCGGTATTGCCATCCACCAGATAGGTTTGCTCACCCAGAGAATCCCGTTCGCCGGTGGTTGCGTTGTTGGCGCGATGTTCAAAGCTCTCTTTGGCTCGAGGATCGACACCAACTGCGCGGGTTTCGACACCTGAACCTTTCGCTCCCTGGGCTTGAGTGCGCGGAATGAATGATCGAAGAATGCCGCGCTTATCCGTGAAGTAGGTCAGCTTGAGAGCCGGTTTCTCTTTGAGTTCCCGAGGGTGGAAGTGGAGTTCATCATCTTCCACATAAAAGACATAGCCCGCTGTTCCGGCTCCGTCGCGGTCGCGTGCTTTGGTGGCAAGATCCTGCACAATATTGGGGACTGTCACTTTTAAAGTTCTGGCAAAATCGAATTGGAGATACAGATGCAAAACGTTTTACAATTACCATTCCATTTTACGGATATGAATTTGATTCGGATCATACCCCTGGAAGTATTTCAACAGTTCGCAGCTGGTCATATGCAGCAATTGCAGCAAAATATCCAGAATTATTAGATGAGGATGAAATAAATACAGGTACAGGAACGATTTATTATAATGGCAAAGATACCGTTAAAGAAAAAGCAAGATGGGCATACCAGAATGGTCTGAAAGGAACAGTATCCTGGGAGCTATCCTTTGACTCAAAAGATGAGTCTCAATCTTTGCTGACACTCCTAAAAAATAATCGATAAAAATAATTAAAGATGAAATTTTCTTCAGATCTTTTATTTACACATGCTTGACTTTTGTAACCCTTAAGGTTACACTTGTTTTGATGATTAAGTCATTTAAATATAAAGGTTTGGAAGAGTTTTTCAATTTTGGTAATAAAAAAGGGATTCGTCCGGAACAAGCTCCAAGGTTATCCAGGATTCTTGATCGTTTAAATGCAGCTTCTGATATAATTGATATGAATTATCCGGGCTCACACTTGCATAAGCTGTCTGGTAAACTAAAAGATCAATATTCAGTGAGAGTTTCAGGTAACTGGCGAATTTTTTTTGAGTTTGAAAATGGAGATGCATATATCGTTGATTATGACGATTATCATTAGAGAGGTTTGTTATGGCAAAAATAAAAAGAAAACCAACCCATCCGGGTAATATTTTAAAAGAGGATTATCTGGTACCTCTTGAAATTAGCATAACAGATATGTCAGGCAGACTTGGGATTTCAAGAAAGACGTTATCTAAGATTTTAAATGAAAAAGGTTCAGTTACCCCTGATATGGCTTTGCGCTTATCAAGAGCATTTGAAACTACCCCGGATTTATGGCTTAATCTTCAAAAAAATTATGATTTATGGAATGCAGAGCAAGGTTCAACTGACTGGAAAAAGGTAAGACCACTTTCAGCGCAATTGCTACATTCTGATGTTTGAGCAGACAAAATAAAAACAGACAATGATTAGATTCTAATAAATTCAAATTTAAATATCTTCTACACTTTTAAACATGTGAGGGATGAAGTGGGTTCTTACTTTTACAAGGCTTCTTGTTTTTCCGGGGGATCTTGTTTAAACAATTGCCCCCTGCGGGCTTTATGTAACACCTTCTACAACATCGTCGTCAAAATGGTAGATTGTTGAGTCCTCTTTTTCATCTGCAAAGAGTGAAAAAGAAGAGAGTAAAAAGGAAATTAAAAAAATAATTACCAGTGATTTTTGCATGATAAGCTCCTTTGGTTAAAGTTTTGTGAAGCCAAAAAGCCGGCTTTCATATTGTTTGTCGCAGGAGTGACGCAAAAGGTTTTAAAAAAAATTAATTAATTTAATCAAGAGGGGACATTATTCCATTTAGATTATCCCAGTAGGGATCTTTGTTATATTTGCGCAGGTACTGTTCAATTATTTCTTTTTCCTCTTTAGAGTTTCCTTTACGGAGACTTTCACATGCATCTTTGAGGAGCACATCAGCTTCAGCCTGGGCTTCAATCTGATTTGTTTTTGAAGTTGCATTTTCAATTTTCATATCATCTTTGTCAGGTTCTAAAACTGTCATAAACTGCAAGCATAGAACCTTTTTTAAGGGTGACAGACACTTTATCTGAATCTAAATTATCTAAGCGGGAAGAACCATTTATCCACCATGTGGCGTTTTTAAATAAAAATTTGGCACCCTTGTCTTTATCAATAGTTATATGACAGTTACTGTATAAACTACCAGATGGGTTTAAGTTTACAAGACCTTTAACAAATTTATTTTGGTTAACAGGTGTCTCTTTTTTAGAACTGTTATTAGTAAAAATCCAAACTGTTGTGGAAAAAAGGATTAAAACTGCAAATGCTAAAATTGGGTATTTGAAAGAAAATCTTGATGGTGGATTTTCAAGAGCATTTAATATTTTTCGTTTTTGCATCTCCATTTGGGACTCTGAGCGATTTGCAGACGCATCTAAGTTTGACTTTAGTAATTTAACAGCGTCTCTGTTTTTAAAAAGTCGTCTGGTCATTTATTTTTAAATATAAAACAATAAATTCAAAATCAACTTATTAATTTTATCCTTTCACCAGTTCACCCATATTTTAAAGTGGAGACACATACGTGGTAAATTTATTTCCTCCCTCCGGCAATTCTGACGATCCAACACTTGACACAGTCTAAAGTGATACTATAGTATCACTATTATGAGGACTGAAATAGTAACAACATTAAAAAGAGAAGCGACACGGATTTTGGCAGATCTTCACGAGACACGTGAGCCGGTGTTAATCACAGAACATGGAAAGCCATCTGCGTATCTTGTGGATGCAGATGATTATGAACTTATGCAAAACCGGATGCAGATTCTAGAGGGGATTGCACGAGGTGAAAGAGCAGTTTTGAATAAAAAGACAGTGTCAAAAACCAGTGCAAGAAAAGTCATGAAGAAATGGCTCGATTAGTATGGACTGAACCTGCGCTTCAAGATCTTGAAGCAATTGCAGAATACGTTGCCCTTGATGATGTTTCCGCTGCCAAAAGACTAGTTACTCAAGTTTTTTCTGTAGTCGAGAAACTTGAAGATTTCCCGGAGTCCGGAAGAAGACCACCGGAATTAAGGGGAACACAATATCGAGAAAAAATTGTTGGACCATGTCGTATTTTTTATCGAGTAGAAAAAGACGCAGTTTTTGTTCTCTACATTATGAGAGGTGAACGTGAACTTAAAAACTACATATTATCAGAGCGTGAAAAATTGTAATTTACAAGAAGCTTTTTAAGCTAGGGACCTCTTGTTTTATCTCAATTACAAAGTGTCTGTTCAATTAACTTTTTAAAATTTGAATTTTGTTTGTCTAAAAATATCTAATTAGAACGTCTCTTATAAAAAAGGAGAATTATGGGACATTTGTTTAGATATTTCAGGGCTGCATTTTGGGTGTTGAGTTTATTAATCGCAGTAAATGGTGCAGGGGCGGCAGAGACTACAGATGCTTTTTATGAGCGTTTTGTTAACGATGTTAAAGAGGGCAGGCCACTGGTTACTACGGTTTATGTGGCTCTTTGCGACAACGACAGTCAGGGTATTATTCCTGTTAAAAACCGAAAAATATGTGATGGGGATTTTCCTGAAAATAATATGTACTGGAAGGGGGACGGAGGAATTTATGGTTATCTGAAAAGCCATCAATGGAAGAGGGTCAAGAGTACAAAAAACAGCGACGGAGCAGTGATTATTGAGGATGTCTGGCACAAGCGTCTGTGGCCAGGGAAAAAACTGAAAGAGAAAGGTGTTACAAAACCTTTTAGCGCTTATGTTGTTGCAAAAGCCTACAGGGGCAGCAATATTCACGATGCAATGGTTGATTATCTTAAGGCAGTAAACAACGATACATCACAGGTTATTAAAATTGATGAAGATAAATCAATCTCTGCAGGAGGAGGCAGCCATCTTGCGGGATACATTGGTCACGACTATTTTATGGACCCTTATCCCGACTCCAGAGAGTACAAGGAGCTTGTGGATGTTCATAAAAACGGTACGGGTAAACTTGCAAAAGGAGCCTTTGCACTGGCCTGCATAAGCAATGAATTTGTACGGCCTGCAATAGAGCGTGAAAGTGTTTACATAATGGCATTAAACAACTTTTTAACCTACCCGAGTGCATGGACAGTGGGAGGGATCATTGACGGAGTTGCAGCCCTTGGCAGTGGATATGAGATTTACAAATCCTACACAAAAGCCTTTGCAAAAGGACAAAATTGCGGCCTCAAATGGGCAAAAAATGCCTTCTCCTTTGGTCCGTAATTAAATGAAAGATGGGGATGGGCAAATGTTTTCAGCCTAATGCCACATCAAGAAGCATCATTACTGCAAAACCGAGCATTGCGCCTATTGTGGATAAATCGGTTTCCTGACCGGTTTGAGATTCGGGTATTAATTCTTCGACAACAACAAAGATCATTGCTCCTGCTGCAAATGAGAGTGCATAAGGAAGAATTGGTGTTATAGCCAATACAAGGTAGGCTCCTGCTACACCGGAAACAACTTCAACAGCGCCCGATAGTTGTCCGTAGTTAAATGCTTTTAGTCTGGAGATTCCTTCTCGCCGAAGTGGAATTGAGACTGCTGCACCTTCGGGGAAATTTTGTATTCCGATTCCCATTGCCAATGCAACTGCACCTGTAAGCATTTTAATATCGGTATGATCTGAAAGTGCACCAAAGGCAACACCAACAGCCAGACCTTCAGGAATATTGTGAAGAGTTATAGCAAGCACCAGAAGTATGCTTCTTTGCCAGGTGGTTTTAATACCTTCAGCTTTGTCAATTTCCAAACCTAAATGGAGATGTGGTAAAATTTTATCAATCAAAAGTAGAAATGCGCCGCCAGCCAAAAATCCTGTAACTGCGGGAACCCAGGGTAATGTTCCATTTTGCTCCGCCATCTCGATAGCAGGAGCAAGAAGAGACCAGAAACTTGCGGCTATCATTACTCCTGCGGCAAACCCCAGCATTGAATTTAAAATTTTCTTGTTAATGGTTTTAAAGAAAAAAACCATTGAAGCGCCAAATGCGGTCATGAACCAGGTAAATAGAGTAGCAAAGAATGCAAGTAATACAGGGTTGTAATTAAATAGGGAATCAATATTCATAACAATAAATTTATAAACATTATTAAATAAAAAACAAAGTTTAAAATAATTCAACAAAAAATAAGCTGGACGTTTTTTTGGAATAAAGTTACTATGTAGATCTCAAAAAATAATAAAATAGTGTAGCTGGAAATTGCAGCCGGTTGCAATTTATACATTTTGTTTATGTGTTATTTGTTGTATATTTGCCAGAGATGTCATTTTA
>JAFGVO010000413.1 GCA_016937935.1 Deltaproteobacteria bacterium
AAACAATGAGTATAAAAATCAACAATTCATCGCCATTAATATCACCATCTGTTTTCGGCAAGTCCTCACATCCATCGGCATTGGGTAAAACAGAAAAAACATCTTCCAATAATCCTGTTGATGAAGTTGTTAAAGAGCTACTGAGCGGGAAAATAAATTCAGAAGAAGCTATTGATAAACTTATTGCTCATACTATGGATTCTTCAATTGTAAAAAACAGCCCTCCTGCATTACGGATAGAAATTGAAGAGATGCTTAAAACTGCAATAGAAACTGATCCTCAACTAAAATTTATTGCGAAAACTATTGAATAGTAATTAAAAAAACCAATTATTTGGAATCATCTTTTTTAGTGGCAAAATGATTCAGGAGTGCATCATGCAAGTGATGTACTGCATCTTCAACAATCTTATTTTCAATCATCCACCTGATATAATCCTTCTCATGCTTAGAAAGATATTTTAGTGTGTGGCCTTTATGCCTTCCAAAATTTACAGCTATCTCTCCATCAATCCATTTTAATTTTCCACGGCGATCAACCTCTTCAGGATCTCTTGTGGACTGATCTATCTCATAAGGGGTATGAGGAATATCTGAATACCTTTTTAATTGAGCCTCCAAAACTTCAATTGTTGCATTAACATCCCCAAGTGCCTCATGAGCACTCCCGTGCTCTTTTCCACAATAAAATCTCACAGCTCCAGTAAGTGTTCTTGGTTCTTTCTGAATAAATATTTTATAGGCATCTATCACCGAAACCTTCGAGACATCGAGTTTTCTTCCACTTCTCTCCAGCTCAGCTGCAAGCAGAGGAATATCAAAATTAATGATATTATATCCCCCCAGATCGCAATCCTGAAAATAGGTTTCTATACTTTTGGCCACTTTATGAAAACTTGGTTCATTTTTTACATCTTCATTTGTGATACCATGAACAGCAGTTGCCTCTTTGGGGATTAGCTGTTCCGGATTAAACCTTCGCTGCTTCTCTTCTCTAGTTCCATCAGGCCAGACTTTAACAGTTGCCAGCTCTATAATTCTATCTCTTTGGGGATCAGTGCCTGTTGTCTCCAAATCAAAATATATAATTGGTTTTTTTAATTTCAAATTCATGAACAGAATATTATCAATTCATTAGCAGAATATCACGCAAAAAAAAATTTAACGTTATTATTTGACCCGCTCTACAAATCTGCCGTCTCTTGTATCCACTCTGATTTTAACATCAGACTCAAGATAAGGAGGAACCTGAACAGTAATGCCTGTCTCAAGTACTGCAGGTTTCATTTGAGCCTGGGCCGTAGCACCTTTAAGATTAGGAGTAGTTTCTACAACCATAAGCTCTACCGTATTTGGAAGCTCAATACTTGCAACGCTGCCATTAACAACAAGTGATTTGACCTGCATTCCATCAAGCAGGTATCCCGCATTGTCTCCTAAAGCTTCTTCAGAAAGACTAAACTGGTCATATGTTTCATCATCCATAAAAAAGAATTCATTATCTGCTTTGTAAAGAAACTGTACTGTTCGCTTCTCACAATCAGCCTCCTGGAGCATCTCCCCGCCTCTGTATGATTTTTGCAAAACAGATCCATTTACGAGATTGCGCACTTTAATTTTAGTAATTGTACTTGCACCTCTGGCGGATGGTGTCTGAAACATGCACTCGATAATTGCCCATGGAGCGCCATCAAAATCTAAAATTACTCCTCTTTTTAAATTGCTTGAATTTATCATTTTTCAACCTTTCTCCTGTTCATCAATAAAAGCTCTTTTTAATGCTAAATAAAATAATAAATTACATGTAGCAGCAAGAGCAATAGTTCCGTAATTACCCTGAATAAAAGGACCGGCTTTAAGTAAAATATCAATAAAGACAAATCCCGTTGCAATCAATAAATAGTATTTAAAAAAGTTCAAACTCTTTTTTGAAATAGTCCCCTTGAATAAAAGAACAATTCCAGGCCATATAAGCAGAAGATGTGTTACAGGAGTTACAATAAGATTTTCATTATAATGAGTATCATAGTGAGTTGTAGCAACCCAGTATAATAACAGCATCAGCCCTCCCAGCCCGGCAATAAGACTCCAAACAATAAGAGCCAGTCCTAAAAACCTTCTGCTTTGAAATCGCTGTTTATAAAAAATCGGCAAAATAAATCCAAGTCCTAAAATTACAATTAAAAAACCAATAACAGAAATATCAAGAACAGGAACAACCGAACCAATAGAAGGACCTTCCCTCTTGAAAATCTGCTTAGATTCCAAAACAAGATCTTTATTTGTATTAGCAAGTTTAATGGTTTTTAAATCTTCAAAAAGAACAGATGGTAAAAACTCCTCATCCCACCTGGTCAATCTGTGATCAATTGAAGGCCCCAGGGAGTAAAGGATAATACTCTGAATAATCGGTATTCCTCTTAAGCTGTATTCTGTCCAATACCGAAAGTCCCTGTCAACTTTTATAGCCTTTACTTTCGAAGATATTGCACCATCTGTTTCATCATCAATAATATTGCGTATTCTGGTGCAGCAGTTATCAAGATAGTGACGATATGCATAATATCTGTTTTCGGGCTGAGCATTTTCATCCAGTTTTATTGCAATATCTTCAGCCTGCTTATTAGTAAGATTAAGAGTCTGAAGATAAACGTCTCTATTTTCTCCTTTGTAAAAATCCAGAAAAAGATCCAGGGGCACAGTTGAAAGCCAGTAGTTTAAAAAACCTCTGGCATATTTAATTCTAAGCTCTGGATCTGTAAAATTAAAAGTTCCAAAATTATATACAATACTTCTTCCGTTTTCTACATTCTCAACCACCAGTGCAATATGGCCGAATCTCGCAAAAAGTTCCTCTCCGGGCCCGATAGTCAAAACTTTAATTTTATAATGACTTTTCGCCATATC